>JBGPGM010000130.1:0-6374 GCA_041483855.1 Phycisphaerae bacterium
CCTTGCCCCACTGACGGACCTGCGCCCGTGCTTCGGGGTCCGCACGGGGGCGCTGACGACGCTGGACCGGCTACGCCTGGCGCTGGGGCTGGAGGTCGTGGCTCTGCGCGTGCCCGAGGCAATCGCCGACCTGACGCGCGAGCAGTTCGAGGCGCCGGTCAACGCCCCGCCGAGCGTGACGCGCCCCACGATGCTCGTCAACGGGCGGTGCGTCCGGCCGCACGGCGCCATCGGCGCGCTGCAGCCCGGCCAGGGGTTGGTCGAGGCTGGGTCGGGGCACCTCGTGGCCGCGATGTGCCCGTCGGGGGACATCTCAGCGTTCTTTTGTGGCGAAAACGTCTCGTGGCACACCGTGGGCGAACTACCTGCCCCGGCGCTGCTGTCTCGGCCGTGGCATTTCCGCACGTTCCGCGATGAGGCGCTGGCGCTGGACCTGCGGCTGCTGGGGGATGCCAACCGCAACCCGGCGGAGGCCCCGCCGCCCCCGCCGCCAGGCGTGACGGTGCTCGGCGAGCACCAACTGACCATCCACGACCAGGCGCACGTCTATCCCGGCGTGATCCTGGACGCGGAACAGGGCCCGATCGTGATCGGCGCGGGGGCTGTGGTTCGACCGGGGGCGACGATCATCGGCCCGGCGTGCATCGGGCACCACTCGACCGTGATCGATCGGGCGTTCATCAAGGGCCACACCGCGATCGGCCCGCATTGCAAGGTCGCCGGCGAGGTCGGCGGTTGCCTCTTCCAGGGGTACGCCAACAAGGCCCACGACGGGCACCTGGGCGACTCGTGGATCGGCCAGTGGGCCAACCTCGGGGCCGGGACGACCAACTCGAACCTGCTCAACACCTACGACGAGGTGGTCGCCCGGGCCGCGCCCGACCAGCCCGGCGAGCGCACGGGCCAGGTGTTCCTGGGGTGCGTCGTGGGGGACCACGTCAAGCTCGCGATCCTCACGCGGATCATGACGGGGGCGGTGATCCACACGGGGGCCATGATCGCCGCGAGCGCGCCCGTCAACGGTTGCGTGCCGCCATTCGCGTGGATGACCGACGCCCCGCCGAACCGGACCTACCGGCTGGACAAGTTCCTGAGCGTGGCCCGGACGGTGATGGCGAGGCGGAATGTGGAGCCATCCGAGGCGTATCTCGCGCGAATCGCCGGGCTCCACGCCGGTGTTGGGCGCTAGCATTTCGCATGAGCCACGGCCGCTGTTCGAGGCTGCTGTGCGATTTCCTGTGTCTCCTCGTCCAGATGGTTGCGGCGGTATCGGCGGAGGCGTTCGCCGATCCGATCGACTCCAGGACGTGGATCACGCTGGGGGCGGTCGCTCTGGTGGCGGGCGCCGGGATCGTCGCGTTCGAGGGTTGGCGCCGTTGGCGGCACATTCCCGGATGGTGCTGCCAGGGATGCCGGTACGATCGGCGCGGCCTGGCGCGGAGCGCACCGTGCCCTGAGTGCGGGCGGATGCCCGACGTATCGTCCTCCTTGTTACCATTCCTGACCCGCTCATGTCATCGCCCCCCACTCTCTATCTCATCGACGGCTACGCCCAGTTCTTCCGCGCCTACCACGCCATCCGCTCGCCCATGACCAGCCCCGTCACCCGCGAGCCCACCAACCTCACCTTCGGCTTCGTCGGGATGCTCCTCAAGCTGCTGCGCGGCGAGGGGAAGGTCGGCGGCACGCCCGACTACATCGCCGTGGCATTGGACGTCTCGGGCGACCGGGAGACGTTCCGTTCCGAGATCTACCCGGAGTACAAGGCCAACCGCCCGCCGCCGCCGGAGGACCTCTTCCCGCAGGTGCAGCGGTGCCTGTCGCTGCTGGAGGCGATCGGCGTGCCGTGCGTGGGCGTGGAGGGGTTCGAGGCGGACGATGTGATCGCCACGCTGGTCACGCGCCTGCAGCGCGAGCACCCCGACCTCCGCATCCGGCTGGTCAGCAAGGACAAGGACCTCAAGCAGCTGCTCGCCGCGTCCCCCTCGATCGGCGCGCCCGTCGAGATGTACGACGTCCACACCGACGACCTGATCGACGCCGCGGCCCTCAAGGCCGACACCGGCCTAGACCCCTCGCAGGTCGTGGACATGCTGGCGCTGATGGGCGACACGGTGGACAACGTGCCGGGCGTCGAGGGAATCGGGCCCAAGACGGCCGCGGCGTTAATCACGCAGTACGGCTCGCTGGAGAACCTGATCGCGCACGCCGACGAGGTCAAGGGCAAGCGCGGCGAGGCGCTGCGGGCCACGATCGGCCGCCTGCCGCTGAGCCAGCAACTGGTGATGCTGCGCCACGATGCGCCTGTGGAGTTCGACCTCGCGGCGGCGCGGACGGCCAACCTGCGCCTGGAGAAACTGCTGCCGATTCTGCGGGAACTGGGCTTCAACCGGTACCAGGATGAACTCAAGGCGCTGACGGGCAAGGCCGGGCGAGCCGGCTCAGATGCACAAGGGTCGCCCGCCGGCGTCCCTGCGGCGCAAGCGACACCTGATCGCGCACAAGCGAGTGGGCCGGCGTTCACCGGCGGTTTGTTCGACGCCGTGGGGCAGTCCACGCCCGCCTCGGTCACGAGCGTCGTCGGCGATTACCGCTGCATCCGCACCAGCGCCCAACTCAACGAGTTGATCGCCGAACTGCGGGCTGCGCCGATCGTCAGCGTCGATACCGAGACGACCGGCCTCTCGCCCCTGCGCTGCAAGCTGTGCGGCATCTCTCTGGCGACCGTGCCCGGGCGCGCCGTGTACATCCCGGTCCGTTCGCCCAAGCCGGCGGACCACCTGGACGAGCGCACCATCCTCGACGCCCTGCGCCCGATCCTCGAAGACCCCGCCAAGCCTAAGACCGGGCACAACCTCAAGTACGACCTGCTCGTGCTGCACAACCACGGGCTGGAACTGCGCGGGCTGGCGCCGGCCGGCTGCGCCTCCGGCGCGGGCACAGCGCAGGACTCGCCGGCCCCGCCTGAGGGCTCCGTCGGCTTCGATTCCATGGTCGCGTCGTACCTCATCGACGCGGCCCGCTCGTCGCACTCCCTCGACGCCCTCGCCCTGGCACTGCTCCACCGCTCCAACATCTCGATCAAGGACCTCATCGGCACCGGGCCCAACCAGCGCACCTTCGACCAGGTCCCGCTCGACCAGGCCGTTCCGTACGCCGCGGAGGATGCGGATGTGGCCCTGCAACTGAGAGAGAGACTGCTGCCGCAACTGCGGGCCATGGGCCTGATGGACCTGTTCGCCAAGGTAGAACTGCCGCTGGTCGAAGTGCTCGCCGAACTCGAGTGGAACGGCATCCAGGTGGACCCGGCGGAACTGGATCGCCAGCGCGCCCGCCTTGCCGACCGCATCGAGGAACTCAGGCGACAGATCAACGACGCGGCCATGGCCGGCGTGGGGCGCACCTTCAACCCCGATTCGCCCAGGCAACTGGCCGCGATCCTCTTCAACGCGCCCGACGACGCGACGGAGGGTGTCGGCGGCGGCCCCGGCCTTGGCCTGCGCCCGGTCAAGCGGATCAAGACGGGCCACTCGACCGACAGCGAGGTGCTGGAGAAGATGGCCGCGGACCCGTCGATCGCCACGCCGATCCCCGCGCTGGTGCTGGAGCACCGGGAACTGATGAAACTGGTGGGGACCTACCTGGTGGCGCTCAAGGACGAGATCAACCCGGCGACGGGGCGGATCCACGCGTCGTTCAACCAGACGGGCGCGGTGACTGGGCGGCTGTCGTCGTCGGACCCCAACCTGCAGAACATCCCGATCCGCACGGACCTGGGGCGGGAGATCCGGCGGGCCTTCGTCGCGCCGCCGGGGCGGGTGCTCATCAGCGCCGACTATTCGCAGATCGAGCTGCGGTTGCTGGCGCACCTGTCCAAGGACCCCGCCCTGACCGCGGCCTTCCACGAGGGGCAGGACATCCACACCGCCGTGGCCGCGCAGATCCACGGCGTGCGCCCCGAGGAGGTGACCAAGTCCCAGCGCAACGGGGCGAAGATGGTCAACTTCGGGATCGTGTACGGGATCACGCCGTACGGCCTGGCCCGGCGGCTGGGGATCGGCAACGCGGAAGCGGAATCGATCATCGACGGGTACAAGCGGCGCTTCGCAGGGATCACGACGTTCCTGCAGGAGTGCATCGGCCAGGCGAAGCGGTACGGGTACGTCGAGACGATGCTCAAGCGGCGCCGGCCGATCGCGGACGTCGACTCGACCAACCCGTCGCGCCGTGCGCTGGCCGAGCGGATGGCGATCAACAGCGTCGTGCAGGGCTCGGCCGCGGACCTGATCAAGATCGCGATGGTGGACCTGCACGGTCGGCTGAGCGAGCACGCGGGTCACTGGCGGGGGCCGTCGTTACCGCCGCCCGCGCTGCCCGGGGTGAAGATGCTCCTCCAGATCCACGACGAACTGGTTTTCGAGGCCCCCGTCGAGGTCGCCGCGGCCGCGCGCGACCTGATCGTCAGCCGCATGGAACAAGCGATGCGCCTGAGTGTCCCATTGAAGGCGGACGCGAACGTGGCGAAGAACTGGATTGAGGGGAAGTCGTGAGAGCCTCTGTACCAGCCGGGAGCGTTGCTTTGATACACTCGGTTCGTGACGACGCAGCCGCCAAGGCCCGCCACTTCTGATCCCTGGACCACGCGCCGCCTCCTCCAGTGGATGAACGACGCGTTCACCAAGCACGGCTTGGACTCGCCGCGGCTCTCGGCGGAACTTCTCATGTCGCACGTGCTCGGGTGCGACCGGTTGCGGCTGTACATGGAGGCAGACCGCCCCGCCACGCCGCTGGACCGGGAGAACCTGCGGGTGCTCGTCGGCCGGGCCCTGAAGCACGAGCCCGTGCAGTACCTCGTGGGAGAGGCGTGGTTCTTCGGCCTGCCGCTGCATGTGGACCGGACCGTGCTGGTGCCGCGCCCCTCGACCGAGACCATCGTCGAGCGTGTGCTGCTGCACGCCCGGGCCGAGCCTGGTTTCGGCGGCAAGACGGGCGAGGGGGTGACGCTGGCAGACATCGGCACGGGCTCGGGGTGCATCGCCATCGCGCTACTGAAGAACCTGGCGCACGCCCGGGCGGTAGGCACCGATGCCTCGGCCGAGGCGCTGGCCATCGCGCGGCGCAACGCCGAGCGCCACCGCGTGGCCGACCGCCTGGACCTGCTCCAGGGGAACCTGATCGACCCGTTGCTGGACCACCCGGCCGGGCACAACCTGCATTACCTCGTGTCCAACCCGCCGTACATTCCCGACCACGAGTGGGCGGATGTGCCGGCCAACGTCAAGGACTACGAGCCGCACGCGGCGCTGCGCGGCGGGCCGGACGGCCTGCGGTTCGTGCGTCCGCTGGTCGAGCTCGCCCCGGAGCGGCTGCGCCCCGGCGGCCTGCTGCTGGTCGAGATCGCCGCGTCCACCGCCGCGGCCGTGCTGGACCTGGCCAAGGCCCACCCGTACCTGGAGTCGGCGCGGATCGAGCCGGACTTCGAGGGCCTGCCGCGGGTGCTGATCGCGCGGCGCCGGTGACGCGCGCCGCATGCCTGAACCCATCCGCCTCTAGACCTTCAGCGCCTGGCGCACCTCTTCGAGCAGCCGCTCCACCTGGAACGGCTTGAAGAGCACGCACTGAAGCCCCTCCTGCGACGCCCGCACGATCGAGTGGTGCGGGTCGTAGCCGAAACCCGTCATCAGGATCACCGGCACCTCGGGGTCCAGCCGTCGAACGGCCGCGAAGACTTCGTATCCGTTGCGGTCGGGCATCTTGATGTCGCTGATGACCAGGTCGTAGGGCTTGCTTTCCCCCGCCGCCCCGCCACCGCCCCCCACCGCCCCACTCCCAACACCCCCACCACCGCTGCCCACGCCGCCCGCCCCGCTCACGCCCGCCTTGCTGGCCGTGGCCAGTTCAAACTCGGCAATGGCCGCGCCCCCATCCTCGCAGACTGTTACGGAACACCCGCGCCCGCGGAGCACGTCACGGATGGTCTGGCGGATGCGCGGCTCGTCGTCGGCAACCAGCACGCGCTTGCCCACCAGCGCCGGCTCGATCACCAGGTCCAGCAGGGCCTTCTCGGCCCCGAGGATGCTCTGCGGCCCCTCGGCCGCCTCGCGCACCCGCTGGCGGATCGCCTGCACCGCCGTGCTGATGCGGTCCAGGTGCTCGCGCACCCCCGGGTCGCGTCCCGCGGCCTGGCGGAGCGTGTCGGCCTCCTTGATGATGTCCTCCAGGGGCTGGCTCAGTTCCCCCTCGACCGTCCCGGTCACCGTCTCGCCCGTGGCGCAACGCTCGACCACCAGCAGGTCCAGGATGTGCACCGCCAGCGCGACGTGGTTGGCGAACATCTCCGCGAACTGCCGGTCCTCCTCGGTGAAGGCGTTGAC
>JBGPGM010000131.1:0-6356 GCA_041483855.1 Phycisphaerae bacterium
ACCACACCCGCCCGCCCCCCCAACTTCATTGAGCAGATCGTCGAGGCCGACAACGCGTCGGGCAAGTGGGCCGGGCGGGTGCACACGCGGTTCCCGCCCGAGCCCAACGGCTACCTGCACATCGGGCACGCCAAGTCGATCTGCCTGAACTACGGCCTGGCCGCGAAATACGGGGGCAGGTGCAACCTGCGCTTCGACGACACCAACCCGTCCAAGGAGGAGCAGGAGTACGTCGATGCGATCAAGGCGGACGTGAAGTGGCTGGGGGCGGATTGGGAAGGGCCCTGCGGGGGCGGGCTGTTCTTCGCGTCGGATTATTTCGAGCAGATGTACGGGTGGGCGGAGGAGTTGATCAGGAAGGGGCGGGCGTACGTGTGCGACCTGAGCGGCGAGGAAGTCTCCGCGCGGCGCGGCAAGCCGGGCGTGCCGGCGACCAGCCCATTCCGCGACCGGCCGGTGGAAGAGAGCCTGCGGCTGATCAGAGAGATGCGGGAGGGGAAATACCCGAACGGGGCCAAGTCGGTGCGGGCGAAGATCGACCTGGCATCGCCGAACTTCAACCTGCGCGACCCGGTGATGTACCGCATCCTGCACGAGCCGCACCACAACACGGCGGACGCGTGGTGCATCTACCCGATGTACGACTGGGCGCACGGGTTCGAGGATTCGATCGAGGCGATCACGCACTCGATCTGCACGCTGGAGTTCGAGGACCACCGGCCTCTGTACGACTGGTTCATCGACGCGGTGAACGAGGGGAGGACCGACGACGGGTCGGGCCCGTGGGGCCGGAAGATCCACCATTCGCAGCAGATCGAGTTCGCCAAGCTCCGCCCGACGTACACCGTCCTGAGCAAGCGGAACCTGCTCAAGATGGTCGCCGACGGGGTGGTGACCGGTTGGGACGACCCGCGGATGCCGACGATCAGCGCGCTCAGGCGGCGCGGGTACACGCCCGAGAGCATCCGGGCGTTCTGCGACGACATCGGCGTCACGAAGACCGAGAGCATCATCGACCTCGGACGGCTGGAGAACGCGGTGCGCGACGACCTGAACAAGCGGGCCCAGCGCCGCATGGCCGTGCTGCGGCCGCTGAAGGTCACGATCGAGAACTGGCCCGAGGGAAAGGTGGACGAGCTGGAGGCGGTGAACAACCCCGAGGACCCGGCGGCGGGCAAGCGGAGGGTGCCGTTCTCGCGGGTGCTATACATCGAGCGCGACGATTTCCTGGAGGACCCGCCCAAGAAGTTCTTCCGGCTGGCCCCCGGGCGCGAGGTGCGGCTGCGCTACGCGTACTTCATCACGTGCACGGGCGTGGTCAAGGACCCGGCGACGGGCGAGGTGGTGGAACTGCGCTGCACGCACGACCCGCTCACGCGCGGCGGGGACGCCCCGGACGGGCGCAAGGTCCAGGGGACGATCCATTGGGTTTCGGCCCGGCACGCGGGCAGGATGGAGGTGCGCCTCTTCGACCGGCTCTTTGGCGCCGAGGAACCGGGCAAGCGGACGGGCAACTACCTGGACGACCTGAACCCGTCGTCGCTGGAGGCCGTGGCGGCGCACGGAGAGCCGAGCCTAGCGGGCGCGTCGGTCGGCGACACGTTCCAGTTCGAGCGGCTGGGGTACTTCTGCGTGGACCGGGACTCCAAGCCGGGAGCGATCGTGTTCAACCGGACGGTGACGCTGAGGGATACGTGGGCGAAGATCGAGAAGTCCCGGGTGGGGGAGTGACCGGCGGCGCTGCCGGGCCAGGGCGGCAAGGACCTCAAGAACGGCACTCTTCGTGCGGCGGTTCGCGGGTTGCGTCTAGACTGGGAGTCGTGCGAGCCGGCCCGCCGGGCGGCCTCATGTTGATTCGGGCGCGGGCGGCGGGGAGGCCAGCCTTTCGAGGGAACTGCTGATGCCCCTGATCGTCACCGGCACCGTCGGCATCGACACCGTCGTCACCCCCACCGGGCACGCCGAGGGGGTGCTCGGCGGCTCGTGCACGTACTTCGCCGCCGCGGCATCGTTCTATGGCAAGGTCCGCATGGTCGGGGTGGTGGGTGACGACTTCCCCGCCGAGCATCGGGGCGCGCTCACGCGGTTCCGCAACATCGACGCCTCGGGGCTGGAGGTGCGGCGGGGGTCCAAGACGTTTCGCTGGGGGGGCAAGTACCTGGACCACATGGACCACCGCGAGACGCTGTTTACGGAACTGGGCGTGCTGCTCGAGCCGCCGCCGCCGGTGCCGGAGCGGTTCAGGGACTCCGAGTTCGTGTTCCTGGCCAACACGCACCCGGCGGTGCAGTTGCAGTTGCTGTCCAGTTTCGCCAAGCCGCGCCTGGCCGTGGCGGACACGATGGACCTGTGGATCAAGACGGCGCGCCCGGAGTTGGAGCAGCTGCTCAAGCGGGTCAAGGGGCTGGTGCTCAACTATGACGAAGCGGAGCTGCTCACGGGCAAGTGGAACGCGGTGACGGCCGCGAGGCGGATCCTGCAGATGGGCCCGACCTTCGTGGTCATCAAGAAGGGGGAGCACGGGTGCCTGATCATCCACCGCGAGGGGATGGCGGCCCTGCCGGCGTACCCGGCCGAGGAGGTGGTGGACCCAACGGGCGCCGGGGACACCTTCGCGGGCGGGATGATGGGGTTCATCGCGGCCCAGGGGGCCAAGGACAAGTCGATCAACGTGCTGTCGATGGAGGTGCTGCGGCGCGGCCTGGCCCACGGGACGGTGATGGCGTCGTTCAACATCGAGGCGTTCAGCCTGGACCGGCTGGTGCGGCTGACGCCCGACGAGCTGGCGGTGCGGTACGACGAGTACGCGCGGATGGTCAGCGTGGGCTGAAACCGCCGATTCCTGCGGCGGGGCGCCTGGATGGGCTCGGGAGCGCTCCCGGCGGCGTAACATCAGGTGATGGCGCCGATCAAGGCCAGGACGGAGCGAAGCCCAACACCGGCCCAGACGCCGGGGGCGCAGTACCTGGCGCCGTACCGTGCGGCGGTGGCGCGGGTCGGGGCGGGGTTCGAGGCGCTGCTGTGGTCCAGCGAGCGCAGCCAGCGGGCCCGGTTTTCCACGATCACGCGGATGACCCGCCTCAAGGGGCTCGTCGTCGTGGATGCAGGCTGCGGGCGGGCGGATCTGCTGGGATGGCTGCACGGGCGCGGCATCGAGTACGGGCGGTACGTGGGGCTCGACGCGGTCGCGGAGTTGCTGGAGGTCGGGCGGGCCAAGGGGCTGCCGGCCAGCGAGTTCCACCTGGTGGACTTCGTGGCGGATGAGTTCGCGTTCACACGCTGTTGCCGCGAGCCGGACGTGATCGTCTTCAGCGGGTCGCTCAATACGATGGCGCCGGCGATGGCCATGGCGTTGCTGGAGCGGGCGTGGCGGGCGTGCGGGCGGGCGCTGGTGTTCAACTTCCTGACGGAACGGCGCGTCGGGGGCGCGCCCGGCGCGCGGCCCGGCAAGCCGCTGCCCGCGATTGCACAGGCGGACACGATCGGGCACGGGCCGGGGAGCGCCATGGCCAGCAAGTTTGATCCGGGCGCGATGCTCCGCTGGGCCCTGGACCGGACGGCGCGTGTGTCGTTCCGCCAGGGGTACCTCGGCGAGCGTGACGCGACGATCGGGATGCGAAAGGCGCGCCGGCGCAAGCCCGTCTAGGGCGGCGCGGGCGTATCATCCCGCCCTATGGCGATCATCGTCTTCCAACACAGCGAGATCGGCGTGCCGGGTCGGCTGGGCCTGACGCTGCGCGACCAGGGGCGGACGCTCGACATCCGGCGCCTGGACCTGCCCGCTGGAGCGGGGGTGCGCCACGTGCCGCCGGACTTCGACGGCGTCGAGGCGGTCGTGAGCCTCGGCGGGCCGCAGAACATCGGCGAGGAGTATCCGTGGATGGCGGCGGAGATCGAGTACCTGGGCGAAGCGCACCGGCGGCGGTTGCCGCTGGTGGGGATCTGCCTGGGGTGCCAGTTGATCGCGCACGCGCTCGGCGGCAAGGTCGGGCCGATGGACAAGCCCGAGTGGGGCTTTACGGCGGTGTCGCAGCACCCCGTAGCCAACACCGACACGATCCTGGCGGGCATCCCCTGGACGACGCGCCAGTTCCAGGCGCACGGCCAGGAGGTCAAGGAACCCCCCGGTGCGGCGACGCTGCTGGAATCATCGGCCGCGTGCCGGGTGCAATCCTTCCGGGCCGGCCTGCGTACCTACGCCTTCCAATACCACTTCGAGTGCGACCGCGACATGATCCGCGGCTTCGCGGCCGGCAGCGCCGATGAACTTCGAGCCGCGGGATTGGACGCGGCAGCGGTGGAGCGCCAGGCGGACGAGCACTACGAACGGTTCGCCCGCGCGGCCGACCGCCTGTGCGGGAACCTGGCCAGTTACCTGTTCCCGGTGAGCCGCCGGTTCGTGGCGTGAGGGAGCGGGTGGACCTTGGGCACGCGCCTGAAGATCGCTGTTCCGACTGACTATGTGCTCACCCGCGACGGGTGCTCGTACGGGTACTTCCTGCTGGCGCCCAACCTCTGGGAGCCGCGCACAAGGACGTTCACGCGGGTGCTGGACCTGGCCGGCGGCGCGGCGACAGTGAGGATCGTGCAGGACGGCGATGCCAAGGCCCGCCGCGGCGCACCGCTGACAGCCGTTGCCGACCGCGCGCTGGCTCGCCCCGAGCGGACGGAAGCCAAGCGCCAGATCGCGCGGATGCTGTCCCTGGACGAGGACGCCGCGACCATCGCCGCGTTCCACCGCGCCGATCCGCGCTTCAGGCGGAGCGGGCGCGGGCGCGTCATGCGCTCGCCCACGCTCTTCGAGGACGTCATCAAGACGGTCACCAGTTGCAACGTCACCTGGCCCAGCACGGTGAACATGAACCGGCGGCTGTGCGAGGTCGCCGGGCGGGCCAGCGCCTCGGGGCTGCACGCGTTCCCGTCGGCGCGCCGGCTGGCGCGGATGCGTCCGGCCGCCCTGCGGGCCCGCTGCTCCGTGGGGTACCGCGATCAGAGGATCGTGGACCTGGCCCGCCTGTTCGTCTCTGGCGAGGTCGATCCGGCGTGGCTGGAGGACCCGGCGACGCCGGACGACGCCGTCCACGACGCGATGCTGGAACTGCCCGGCATCGGCCCCTACGCCGCGGCCAATATCATGCAGCTGCTGGGTCGCTACTCGCGCCTGCCGCTGGATACCGAGAGCCTGCGGCACGCGCGCACGCTGCTGGGCTACGCGGGCCCCGACCGGGCGGTCATGAAGAAACTGCACGCCCACTACGAACCCTTCGGGGCGCACAAGTTCCGCTCGTACTGGTTCGAGTTGTGGGCGTTCTACGAGGGCAAGCGTGGCCCGGCTTGGACATGGGAGCGCGAGACGATGGCCAAGACGTTCACGGCGAGCCAGTTCTGACGCGCCCGCCGCGGCGGGCTATCGCGCCGTGGCCGATCGATCGAACCGACACCCGGCAGGCCGGCGACGTGCACACGGTCGATGCCGTGGAACGAAGCGACCAAAGTCGCAGCATCGCCTGCTAACACTCCGCCCTTCGTGAGCGTCTTTCCTTTCAGAGCCGCCCACTTCACCGCGGCACCAAAGGAGCTACCATGAGACGCCTCATCCTCAGCAGCATCGCGCTGACCGCCCTGTCCATCGGCGCCGCGGGGGCCGTGTCCCACGACATCGGGGTGATGGGGCCGCCGATCATCTGCCACCCGATGCAGATCGGCGATGCCAAGTCGCTCCCGTGGGGGGAGGGGCCCTTCGACCAGGGCAAGGACTACAACAAGGCCGGCGTTGTGTCCGACGCGGTGAATATCCTCAAGGCCGACAAGTCGCTCCTGGTGCACATGGAGACCCTGCGCCGGGCGACTTGCTACGTCCGCGACAACCGGCCTCTGGCCACCGAACTGCTCGCCCGGCTCACGTCCCGGGCGCTCGATGCGGAAGCGGAGGCCAAGTCCGATTCGGCCGCGACGGCGTGGTTCGACGCCGGGTTCCTGGTGGCGTGCTACGACCAGATCGGCGTGGACCTGGGCTACAAGCCGGGCGTGGGCGACGGAGTGCAGGGGTACGCGTGGGTCAAGAAGGCGCTGAGCCTTGCGGGCACGAGCCCGGAAATGGACTATGGAGCCGCGCTGGTCACGCATCCGGCTGTGACGCGCACGACGGAGAAGCAGTACCACGAGCACATCAACAAAGCGGCGTTGGGGGCGGCGGAGGGGTCGCTTCTGGAGAAGAATGTGGCAAACCACCTGGCCCTCTGGGGCGGCTCGCTCCAGAAGGCCCGGACCGAGGCCGCGCGTGACCGCAAGCCATGACAACGGACGACTGATCGCGCCCGCGCCGGCAGCGCCGGCGGGCGACGAGCCCGCCGACG
>JBGPGM010000132.1:0-6355 GCA_041483855.1 Phycisphaerae bacterium
ATCAGCCGGTTGAGCATCTCCGGCGTCGTGCCCGCCGGCTCGCTCATCTGGTGGAACACCCCGTCCAGTTCCGCGTGCAGGCGGGCGAGTTCGGCGAACCCCGCCGCGGCCTCTTCTCGCAGCGTCAGCGCCGCGTCCAGCACCGGGTCCTGGGTCAGGTACCCCACTCGCGCCCCCTTCTGGAGCATGACCAACCCCGTATCCGCCTTCAACTGCCCCGCCAGGATCCGCATCAGCGTCGTCTTGCCCGTGCCGTTGCGCCCCACCAGCCCGATCCGCTGCCCGGGCTCGATCGTCAGTGTCGCACCGGCCAGGATGATGTCCTGCCCGATCGTGAAATGCACATTTGTCGCGGCCAGCAGCGGCATGGGCCAGCATCGTAGCCGTCGCCGAACGCCTCCCGATTCGGCGCCACATGGCTCACGGGCCACATGCCCGCCTACGCTCTCGCGCGATGCTCGGCTTCCTCGCCACTATTCAGCCGCCCCCCGGCACGGAAACCGCGCCGGCTTCGCTCACCGACAAGGCTGGTGTGGTCTGGAACTCGGGCGAGACCTACGCCTCCAAGATGTTCCCGATCCTCACGGAATACGGCCTGCGAACCGTCGGCGTCCTGGTCATCCTCATGCTCGCGTGGATCCTGGCCTCCTGGGTCCGACGCGGCCTGCGCCACGGCCTGGAGAGGGCCAAGTTCGACCTGACCCTGACCAAGTTCGTCTCCAACGCCTCCCGATACGTCATCTTTCTCATCGCCCTGATCACCTGCCTGGGTGTATTCGGGGTGAACATCACGGCGTTCGCGGCCCTGATCGGCGCCGGCGGGCTGGCCGTCGGACTCGGATTCCAGGGGGCGCTCTCGAACCTGGCCGCGGGTTTCATGCTGCTGGTCACCCGCCCCTTCCGCGTCGGTGACACGATCGTGGTGGAGGGGTTCACGGGCGTGGTCGACGAGATCGAACTGTTCAGCACGAAACTGAACACCTTCGACAACCGGCGCATCCTCATGCCCAACACGGCCGTCTTCGGCAAGGTCATCGAGAACGTCACCTACCACCCCACCCGGCGCATCACCCTCGACGTCGGGGTCTCCTACACCGCGGACCTGGAGGCCGCCGGCGCGGCCATGCGCGGCGCGGTGGCCGGCGTCCCGCTCGTCCTGCGCGACCCGGCGCCCGATATCTTCCTCAAGGGCTTCGGCGCCTCGTCCATCGACTGGATGGTCGGCTTCTGGTGCAAGCGCGAGGACATCGGCGCGGCCCGGCACGAGGTGGTCCGGGCCGTCAAGGCCGCGCTCGACGAAGCGCAGATCGACATTCCCTTCCCGCAGATGGACGTGCGGGTCGTCGGCGAAGCGATACCGGCGCCGAGCGCCGGCGACGGGTCGTCCGTCCGCTCATGACGCGCCCCGGGCCACCTTTCCCATCCAATCCGCCCAGATCGACAGCACCAGCAGCATGTACAGCCGCTGCGAGTGGTCCCGCCCCTTCCACGGCCACAGGCTCGTCTGGCCCGCGGCGTCGTGCTCCTTGAGCATCTGGCGCACGAACCCCATGTTCAGGTCGATGCCCAGCGACGGCGGCCCGAACGGTTCGGCAGAGTTGAGCCGGTCCATCAGCAGCGTCTTCATCCCGCCGTAGTCGGTGCGGAACCACTCGCCGATCGGGATGGCGAAGCCCATCTTGGGCCGGTCAACGATCTCGGCGGGCAGATACTTGCGCGCGACGGCGCGGAGGAGGCCCTTGCGCTGGCCGCGGGGCATGAGGCAGGAAATCGGAGCGCGCATCGCGGCCCAGACCACCTCCCGGTCGAGAAACGGACAGCGGACCTCCAACGCCACGCTCATTGAGGCGGAGTCGACCTTCCGCAGCAGCGCATTGGGCAGGTAGTGGAACACGTCGTTGAAGATCGCCCCCGATGCTCCGAGCGGTCTTCGGAATCGACGGGGAATCGTCCTGTTCGGCCCAACCACTTCCGGGCGGCCGAGAAGGTCGGCCATTATCGGCGTCGGGAAGATCGACATGAGGTCCTGGTTACCCAACGCGCCGGCCGCTCCCACCAATCGGGCCAGTTTCGATCTCAGTGACTTGGGGTGAGCGCCCAGCGCGAGCCATCGTTCCATCCACGACACGCCGGGGACACGCGCGGGCAGCCAGTCGGCGATCCGGTAGCGGTCGTAGCCCGCGAACATCTCATCGCCGCCATCGCCCGTAAGTGCAACCGTTACGCACCGACGAGCCGCACGGCTGACCCAAAGAGTGGGCAAGAGCGATGAGTCGCCCAAGGGCAACCCCATCTGCCGGACCAACGCGACAAGGTCATCGGCGGGCTGCGCATCGCAATCGAGCGTGGCGTGCTCCGATCCGATCGTTCTCGCCACGGCGGCTGCCATCTCGGACTCGTCGAATCGCGGGTCGGGCATTCGGACGCAGAATGTGGTCAGCCGCCCCACATGTGCACGGGCGAAATGAGCCACAAGCGATGAGTCCACACCCCCGGAGAGGAAGCACCCGAGCGGGACATCTGCGTGGAGCCGTTTCTCGACAGCCCGGCCCAAGAGACCCTCCACTTGCTGCTCGTCGATCGGATGCTGCCTCTCCCGCTTTGAGCAGATGTCCGGGTGGGCGAGGGCGCCGTGTTGAAAAAAGGCCGTGCCTTCATTGGAGATCAGCCAGCCGGACGCCAACGGAACCGCGTAGGCCCCCGGACGCGGAGAGCCGATCCCGTAGCCGAACCGGATCCAGTCGTCAAGGCTCTCGTGACGGTTCGGAGTCTTCGACGACACCGCTGCCCAGCACGCCGATAGTCGAGTCGAATCCGGCGGCACGCTCGCCATCGCCAAGACCCAACCCCCATTGGTTTCTGTCCCGAACGTGTGCAGCGGCTTCTTACCGCACGGATCGCGCACAGCGACCAACTGCGCTGAGGCTCGGTCCCAGATCAACGCCGCGAACATGCCGTCGAGTCGGTCGAACAGCGTGCGTCCCCAGGCTCGCCACCCATGCAACAGCACCTCCGTGTCCGCATGGTCCGTCGCGAACACGTTACCGGCCTTCTCCAGTTCGGCCCGCAGTTCGCGGTGGTTGTAGATGCACCCATTGAACACCACGGCCACTAAGTCTCTGGTGGGCCGGCCCTCCGAGCCTGGCTTGCGGCCGGTGACCGCCCGGTACGCAACCGGATCGTCAGGCCGGCCGTGGAAGAGGAGGGGAGTACCGGCGGCCGCGCCGGTGTTCGAGGACCAGGCGCCGAATGCCGGGCCACCAGCAGCCGGGCCATTCAGAGACAGCATCGGCTGCGCCCCCCCCGCGTGGTCGATGATGCTCAGCCTCCGGTGAACAAACGCCAAGTCGAACACGCACCCATCCGCCCGCACCGCCCGGTCGCGGAACCGTCCCTGCCCGTCCGGGCCGCGGTGCCTGATCGACTCGTCCAGGATGTCCAGCCACGCCTCGGGGATCGACTCCCCATGGGGCGTGCGCAGGGCCAACTCCCGCTGCTCCGCGGGCCAGACTCGAAGAATTCCGCCGATCCCGCACATGCGGCCCAAGCATACTCGTGCCGCGGCCCGCCTCCTTGTTCCGCAAACGCCGCGCCCACGCCGCCCCCCGCCTCCGCTACGCTGCGTCGTCGCGGGCGCATCGGGCGGGCTACCCCGGGCCGGCTCGGTTTGACCAACTCGCGCCCGTCGCACGAGGGCCGCCACCATGTCACGAACCCCCACCGCCGCCACCGCCGTGCCCGCCCTCGCAGGGGGCCACCACCAGCGCGCGTACCGCTACTACGACATGCTCATGGCCGCGTTCGTGACGGTGCTGCTCTGCTCGAACCTGATCGGGCCGGGCAAGTCGTGCCTGCTGTCCATGCCCGCGTGGCTGCCGCTGATCGGCGGCTCGGCGCTGGTCTTCGGCGCGGGGAACATCTTCTTCCCGATCTCTTACATCTTCGACGATGTGCTCACGGAGGTGTACGGCTACGCCAAGAGCCGCAAGGTGATCTGGACCGGGTTCATCTCCATGATCTTCGCGACCATCATGGGCTGGGTGGTGATCCACCTGCCGATGGATCCCGGCGAGCCGTTCAACCTCCAGATGCAGCCCGCGCTGGTGACTCTCTTCGGCAACACCTGGCGGATCGTCGTCGCGTCGATGATCGCCTTCTGGGCCGGCGACTTCGCCAACTCCTACGTCCTGGCGAAGATGAAGATCTGGACCAACGGGCGCTGGCTGTGGACGCGCACCATCGGCTCCACGATCGTCGGCGAGGGCTTGGACAGCCTGATCTTCTACCCCATCGCCTTCGCCGGAATCTGGACCAACGAGACGCTGCTGCGGATCGTTCTTTTCAACTGGGTCTTCAAGACCCTTGTCGAGGTCGTTATGACCCCGGCCACCTACGCCGTCTGCGGCTTCCTCAAGCGCGCCGAACAGGAGAACTACTTCGACTACGACACCGACTTCAACCCCTTCACGCTCCAGGAGTGACTGCGCGGCGCGCCCGCGCTGCCCGACGCACCGAGCCCGACCTTTTCAACATCCCGCGAAGAACGCCGACAGGAAATCGAAGAAGTCCTGGCTGTTCGTCGCCCCGTCCATGTTGAAGTCGGCGTGCCCCGCAAAGAAATCGGAGAGAAAGTCGAAGAAGTCCTGGCTGTTCACCGACCCGCTGTGGTTCCAGTCCGCCGCGCACGAGTAGTCGCCCACGCCGCCGTTGACCATCGCCGCGCCATTGGACGACGACCCCGGCCCGATGCAGAAGTCGACGTGGGCCCCCGCCGGCAGGAACAACGGCAGCGGATCGGCGATCAGCGGAACTCCATTCGCCGGCAGCACGAAGTTCAGCATGGTCTGTCCGTTGACGAAGATGTACACCCTGGTCGTGTCCGTGTTCCCCATGTCGATCTTCTGGAACACCCCCGACACGCCGTACTGGCCCGAGTGCGTGGCCGTGAACCGGAACACCGCGATCTCGCCCGCCCCCATGCCGGGATGCGCCCACGCCGAGTGCGCCGGCGCCACGATGGACGTGCCCGGCACGCTCTGGGCGGTATTGGTCGGGTTGTCGGCCACCAGCGGCGTCCCCGTCGGCACCCCCAGCGTCCGCCACCCCGGCATCGTCGGCGTGACCTGGAACGGCTCGTTGAACGCCGTGAACGGGCCGTTGGGCGTCGGAGCCCAGCCGTACGTCCACACGCCGTTGGGGTTGCTCGTACCCGAGAAGTCGCCGTTGGTCGAGTGGGACTGGGCCAGGACCGGCGCCGCCAGAGCCGCCGCCCCGAGCGCCACGCAGATCATCGAACGCATGGGCACCTCCTTATCAAGAGCCGTGCGGCCGCAGCGCCCGGAGCAATCCCGCTACGCCGTTCCCGGCTTGAAGCCGGGGGCCCTGTCGGGCACACTGCACCCGCCACACCCCAGGATACCGCATGACCGACTTCACACCAACCCCCCGCGACAAGTTCACCTTCGGTCTCTGGACCGTCGGCAACCCCGGACGCGATCCGTTCGGCCTGCCCACCCGCGCCACCCTCTCCCCCGCCGAGGTCATCGACCTGCTCGCCGAAGTTGGGGGCGTGCACGGCGCGAACTTCCACGACAACGACCTGGTCCCCATCGACGCCCCCGAAACCGAGGCCAGACGGATCACCGACGACTTCGCCAAGGCCCTCAAGCGGGCCAAGCTCCGCGTCGCCATGGCCACCTGCAACCTCTTCGCTGACCCCGTCTTCCGCGACGGCGCCTTCACCAGCACCGACGCCGAGGTCCGCGCCTACGCCCTGCACAAGACCATGCGCGCCATGGACCTGGGCGCCCAGTTTGACGCCAAGGTCTTCGTCTTCTGGGGCGGGCGCGAGGGCGCCGAGACCGACGCCGCCAAGGACCCCATCCTCGCCGAACGCCGCTTCCGCGCCGCCGTGGATTTCCTCTGCGACTACTCCGCGGACCGCAACTACGGCTACCGCTTCGCCCTCGAGGCCAAGCCCAACGAGCCGCGCGCCCACATGTACTTCGCCACCACCGGGCACTACCTCGCCTTCATCAATACCCTCAAGCACCCCGACATGGTCGGCGTGAACCCCGAGGTCGCCCACGAGCACATGGCCGGCCTGAACTTCACCCACGCCGTCGCCCAGGCCATCGGCGCGGGCAAACTCTTCCACATCGACCTCAACGACCAGGAGTTCGGGCGCTACGACCAGGATTTCCGCTTCGGCTCCGCCAGCCCCAAGGCCGCGTTCTTCCTCGTCAAGCTCCTCGAAGACAGCGCCTACGACGGCTTCAAGCACTTCGACGCCCACGCCTACCGCACCGCCGACCGCGCCGACGTCATCGAGTTCGCCCGCGGCTGCATGCGCACG
>JBGPGM010000133.1:0-6345 GCA_041483855.1 Phycisphaerae bacterium
GACTTACACTCCCGCCGGGTGTCTACCACTTCTCGACGTCTGCTCAACTGACGGGGACGCTTACCCTCGACGGCCTGAACCAGGCCCAGCCGCTCTTTGTCTTCCAAATCGGGAGCACGCTCACGACCGCCTCGGCCTCGTCGATCGTCCAGATCAATGGCGGCGACTCCTGCAACATCTTCTTCCAGGTCGGCAGCTCGGCCACCCTCGGCGCGGGCACGATGTTCGCGGGGACCATCATCGCCTCTACGAGCGACACCCTCGTCACCGGCGCCAGCGTGGACGGCCGGGTCTTCGCCCTGAATGCGGCCGTGACGCTGGACACCAACCGCATCACCAACGATTGCGCCCTCGTCCCGCTCCCCTCGGCCGCCATCGCCGGCCTGACGCTGCTGGGCGCCCTGGCCGCCGGCCGGTGCGGCGCCACGTTACGGTCCCGCCGAGCCCGACGCAGCGGCCTTGGATCGTGAGATCGGCTCGATGCTGATTTGACCGCCCTGCGATCGAGGTTGCACGGCTCGCGGCCGCCCTCGTCACACGCCCGTCCGCCCCGCCAGGCTTCCCACCGCGGCGATCAGTTCGTGGGGGTCGACGGGCTTGGGCATGTGCACCTGGAACCCCGCCAGCCGCGCCCGGCGCTTGTCCTCCGGTCCGGCGAAGGCGGTCAGTGCGACGGCGGGCAGGTCGCGGGCGTTGGCGCCGGTGCCGCGCAGCCGGCGGATGAGCGAGAACCCGTCCTCGCCGGGCATGGCCAGGTCGCTGACCAGGATGTGCGGGGGCGGGATGGTCTGGGCGGCGAGCTGGAACGCCTCCTCGGCCGAGGCGGCGGTCATGACGGTGGCGCCGGCCGACTCCAGGGCCATCCGCGCCACGTCCCGTGCATCCTCCTCATCGTCCACCACCAGCACGCGCAGATCGTTGAGATTGACGGCGGGGGGCTGGTGGAAGCCCGCGGCGGCGAGCGCTAACTCATCCTGCTCCGCGAGCGGCCGGGCGGGCGTGGCGGCCGGTGGCGCCAGCAGGGGCAGCTCCAGCGTGAACGTCGCGCCGCGCCCTTCGCCGTCGCTGTGGGCCTTGACGGTCCCCCCGTGCAACTCGGCGATGTGCCGCACGATCGTCAGGCCCAGCCCCAGGCCGCCGAAGATGCGGGTACTGCCCTCGTCGGCCTGCTTGAAGCGGTCGAAGACGAAGGGGAGGAACTCGGAGCGGATGCCCTTGCCCGTGTCGCTCACGATCACGCGGGCGACCTCGCCCTGGCGCTCCAGACGCACCGTCACCCTCCCTCCCTTGGGGGTGAAGGTGACGGCGTTGCTGACCAGGTTCAGGACCGCCTGGTTGAGCCGGGGGGCGTCGGCCATCAGGGTGAGCGACCCGAAGCTCGCCTCCGGCTCGGCGCGCACCTCCAGGATCACGCCCTTGGCCAAGGCCGCGGGGCGGACCGCGTCGGCCCCCGCGAACGCGACGGCGACCAGGTCGCAGGGGCGGCGGTCGAGCTGGAACTTACCCGAGACGACGCGGGCCACGTCCAGCACATCCTCGATGAGTTTGCTCTGGGCCCGCGCGTTGCGCTCGATGACGGCCAGGCCGTGGTCTACATCGGCGTCGATGGGCTTGCCCTCCGTGGCCCCGAGCGACCGCAGCATCACCGCCCAGCCCAGGATGGCGTTGAGGGGCGTGCGCAGCTCGTGGGAGAGCACGGCCAAGAAGATGTCCTTGCCGCGGTTGGCGGCCTGCGCCTCCTGACGCGCCTCGCGCTCGTGCGCATCGCTCTCACGCAGCTCGGCGTTGAGTTTCTCCGCCTCGCCCATCAGTTCATGCTGCCGGAGGCCCGACTCCAGCAGCGCCTCGTTGATCGCCGCCGCTGCCTTGCGGAAGCCCGCGATCTCGGTCGAGTCCGTCACCTGGATCATGACCCCCACGGGCTTCTCATCCGCCCTCCCCGCGGGACCCCTCACAGGACCCAGGATCGCCCACACCAGGTACGACCAGTGGGCGGGCAACGCTCCCCCCTCCGCCTCTGCGTCCAGAGCGCCGAGGCCGTGCTCCTGCTCGGTCAGCATCTCGGGGGTCCCGGTGGCGAAGACGCGGTCCAGGAGCGGGGCGCAGCCGTTGACCAGCGTCTCGGGCACGGCCTCTGCGAAGAGGCGTCCGATCAGGTCCTGGTCCCCCTTGCCGAGAAGCCGGAGGAACGCCGGGTTGGCGTAGCGCACGATGTGCGTCAGGCCCTCGACGGCGACCATGGGCTGGGGGGAGCCCTCGGCCAGATACCGGGCGAGCTGAGGGAATTCCGGCGGGTGCTCCCAGGTGGGAGGGGCGACGTGCCGTGGTTTCGCTGCCATGCCGTGATTCCTGGCTCGTGTCATGCTACGCCGTCCGCGGGGTGCGCCGCTCCACACCCAGCCCCGCTCCTACCCATGCTTTGTAACGACGTCCATGGATTCCGCGATACTCTCCAGCCCCCGGTCCCACGGCCCGGGAATGCCGGTGGTCAGGCCGCTGTAGCCCCTGAGGCGCGCGCCGATGACGATCCCCTTGGAGGTCACCTCGTATTCGCGCATATCGATGCTGTGCCGGCCGCCACGCATCTTGACCACCATCAGCATCCGGCGGAGCTGCCCGTCGAGCGACACGTAGCGGAGGCGGATGATGTCGTCGCTGAGGAACGAGATGGCGAAGTTGGAGAGGCCCAGCGAGGTGAAGTTCTCCTCGACCTCGACGGTCGAGATGATCGTCACGCCCAGCCTCGTGAGCGCGCCGATCATGCGGTACAGCGATTCGCGGAAGTCGGTGCGGAAGCCGGGCGCCAGGGCCAGCTCGAGGCCCACCAGCGAGTCGATCACCAGCCGCTTGGCTTTGGTCCGCCTCACCGCGGCCACGACCTCGCTCACCGTCTCGTCCACCGATAGGTCCAAGGGCCGGAGGTAGATGATCTCGAGCTTGCCGTGCTTGCGGCCCGCGTCCAGGTTGAGGCCCAGTTTGGCCGCGCGGGCCGTGTACTCCTCGGGGAGTTCCTCGAAGACGGCCACGATCCCCGGCTCGCCCCTCCTGAGGCCCTCGGCGATGAAATGGGTCCCCAGGATCGACTTGCCCGCCCCCGAGGGGCCGGCGACCAGCATGCTGTGCCCGGAGGGGACGCCCCCGCCCAGCATCTTGTCCAGCTCGGAGACGCCGGTGGAGAGCCGCCGCCCGCCCTTCTTCTTTTCGGTATGCCCGGTGAGGCCGAAGGTCCGCGGGAAGGCATGGACCCCGCATTCGGAGATGCGGAAGGTGTGCAGCCCGGGCACCGATTCCTGGCCGCGCATCTTCATGACCTGCATCTTGCGCACGATGGAGTTGCGCTCGACCGATTGGTAGAGCCAGAAGAGCCCGTCGGCGACGGTGAAGACCGGGTTGTCGCGGATCTCGCTCTCGGCGTACTCGCCGATCAGGAACGTGGTCGCCTGCCAACTCGTCAGGTGCAGGGCCAGGCGCTGGACGAAACCCTGGAGCTCCACCTCGGCCTCCCCACCCCCACGGCCCTGGGACTTGCGCACGATGGTGCGGAACGAGTCCACCACAACGATGGCGGGGCTGATGGCCTCGACCTGCTTGACGATCTCGGCCAGCACCGCGCCCAAATCGCTCTCCAGCACCAGTTCGCTCAGGTTGACGAAGCGGACGGCCTTGTTGAGCTTGGCCTGGTCGAAGAACGAGAACTGCTGCTGGTAGCGCAGCATCTTGATCGCCGGCTCGCCCAGCACGGTGAAGTAGAGCGCGGGCTTGGCCGGGGTGGCGTTGGCGAACATGATCTGGTGGGCCATGGTGGTCTTGCCACTCCCGGGCGCCCCCGCGACGATGTTGAAGGAGAACTCGGGGAGCCCCCCGCCGAGGACTTCGTCCAGGCCGGGCACGCCGGTCTTGAGGGTGTGGATGACGACTTTGCCGTTACGTCTCATGGTGAGTCCTCGGTTCTTGAACGAATGGCGCTCGCGGGCGCGTCCGGCCAGCCGCTGCGAACCAGTTGGAGGGTCAGCGGCTCGCCAATGAAAACGATCAGAAGGTCCAACAGTTGGGCCACAAGGACCTGGCCCCCCGCCGCCCCCTTGCTCTTCTCGGCGCCAACCTTCTCGAACCCCGCCAGAGAGCCGTCCTCAAGAACCTGCAGGCCCGCGAGCGAAGGTTCCTGCGCCTTGGCGAGCGCGAGCGCCCGCGTCAGAAGAGATCGGAAGCCCGCGGTTCCCGCGAAGGCCGTGAGGACCGAGCGCAGCTTCTCACAAACCCGCACGGTGTCAACCAAGCGGCCGCCCACCCCCGCGGAGGAGTTCTCGCGAGCCGCCTCCAGCGCGAGCAGTCGGCGTGCGAGAGCGAGTGATGCCGGCGAAACCGAACTCATCGAGTGCACCTCCGACCGCGGGGACGCGTCCTGGCAGCGGGTGGCGGCAGGGCCGAGCCGCGGACGATCTTAGCGGGGATCGTACTCCTCGCACACCCTGAATCTGTTGTTCAGGGCAAGACGCCCGTGGGAAGAGCGGGGCGCGTCAGCCCCGGGCCTCCCCCCTCCCCGCCACGCGGCGGATGGCGCGGATGATCTCCGCGGGTTCACCGCGCTTGCTCACCAGTTCCCGCGCCCCCGCGCGGCAGGCCCCATCCCGCGTGCCCGGGTCGTCGTAGCCGCTGAAGGCGATCACGCGGCACGACGAGGCGCGGTCCGCGAGGGAGTGGATGATGCCGAGCGGCGGCGGCCGTCTTTCTCCTCGACTCCTGCAACGACAGTGTGGACCAGGTCGGTGATCCCAACGCCGCTGGTGACCTTCGGGAGGAGCAGTTCCGGCACGACCCCTGACGCGCGATGGCAGACCCCGTACGCGCCACCAAGAGCCTGATCCAGGTCTGTCGAGTCCTGGATCTTGGGCTCGACCGTCCACCACTGGTGGACACCCGCCTCATCACGCCAGATCACATACCGCATCGTCATCGGGTCCGTGCCAAGAAACTCAAACCGGAAGTTCCGGGTCGATCGTTCGAATGCGATCAGGAACCGCCCTTCCGAGACCGCGCCGGTGCAGCGGCAGGTCGAGCAGCGGCCGTAGACCCTCGCCGTGGTAGCGATGATCACCGGAGCCCGGCAGGACTCGGGGACGCTCTCGATCGCGTCCTCGCGCACCGTCACGTAGAACATGGCCGCAACGGCCCTGCTCCCATCGCTGCCGGTTCCCGCCAGCACGCTGCGGCAGATGGGGCGCAGGAGCCACCGTTCCCAGGGGTAGAAGTTCCCCGGGTCAAACGACTCCGGGTGGAACCGCCCGACGAGCTGACCCAGGAGCGGGTTCGTCGGACGGACGGGCACTGCCATCGAGCCGGCATTGTCCAGGTACGGCATCGCCGCGATCAGCACGAGCCTCGGCGCGGCCCCCCACCAGCCTTCCCGTTGCACGACCGGCACCAGCCTGCAGGCATGCCCCAGGATGGCGATCAGGAGCCCCGCGGCGGCCCATCGCCATCGGCGGTGCGTGCGGTACAGCCGGCGCTCGCTGGCGACTTCCCGCCCACACTCGGGGCACCGCCTGCTCGGCGCCCCGCTCATGTCGTACCAACACTTTGGGCATCGTGGCCGGCCGCTGGCGCGGTCCCAGAAGAGAGCCCAGGCCAGCAGCCCGATGCCCACCAAGTACAGGCAGATGCCGGTTGTCCACCAGACCCAGTCGAGTGTGTGGGCCGCAGCCAAGGGTTGAGTGTACGGCTCGGGGCCCCGGAAGGCATTGATCTCGGCGAGCAGGCTTGGCGCGCGCTCCGTTCACCTTGTTTCGTGGGCCCGCCCGGAGCCGCTGAAGGTTACGCCTTTCACCGGAAACGTAGCCCGCGCCGCCGGGCCGATCCGCGACGGGACAAACTGAGCCGGCCGGAACCTACGGGCAATACGGTTCACTTAGCATGCGGTCCGGCCCGTCCGAGGCCCAACCGTTGTGAGCGGCCCGGGTGAGTCCGTCGCTGATCCTCGCGGATTCGGGCTTCGCTTGTCCCGTAGGCACCATGCTCTCGTGGGTCTGCATGGGCTTAAGTGAACCGTATTGAACCTACGGGCAGCCGGCGAAGAAGGCGGTCAGGAAGTCGATGAAGTCTTGGCTGCTGAGTGCTCCGTCGGCAGAGACGCCCCGGGCTTCGACGAGTGTCCAGTCGGCCAGCTCCGGGCCGTGGAGGTTGCCGACCATGTTAAGTCGATGGCGCATTCCGTCCGCCGAGTCCTAGCAGCCCGTTGAAGAAGACCGATTTCCAGCCGGCGGCCGGTCCTGCGCCGCCGGTGGCGGTGCTGCGGGAAGTCCGGGTATCGTCGATCCGATCGTGCGCGGGTCGCTCGCGAGCCCGGCC
>JBGPGM010000134.1:0-6336 GCA_041483855.1 Phycisphaerae bacterium
CAGCGCCCTCGGGGACGTCTGCCGCACGGTGCCGGTGCTGGTCAGTCTCAAGCGGGCCTTCCCCGACGCCGACATCGACTGGCTCGTTCGCGACGCCTTCGTCGATGCCGTCCGCGCCCACCCGGACGTCCACCGCGTCGTCGAGTTCCCGCGCCGGCGCTTCAGCCGCTGGTGGAACCCCGCCGTGGCGATCGACGTCGTGCGCTGGCTGCGCACGCTGGCCCGCGACCGCTACGACACTGTTGTTGATTGCCAGGGCCTGGCTCGCAGCGGCTTCTTCTGTCTGACCACCCGCGCCGCGCGCCGCGTCGGCTACGCCAACGCCGCAGAGTTCGGCTGGCTCGGCCTGACCGACCGCATCCCCGTTCCCCGCTCCCTTCACGCCGTGGACCGCATGCTCGCCCTGGTCCAGGCCATCGGCGCCCCGCCGGTGCCCGACCTTCGCCTCTACGTCCCGCCCGGCGATGCCGACGCCCTCCGGGCCGACCCGGCCTTCGGGGGGGGGGGACGCGCTCGCTTCGCCGTCATCGCCCCCACCACCTCCTGGCCCGGCAAGCGCTGGCCGATCGCGCGTTTCGCCACCCTCGCCCGCCGGCTCGTCACGGAGCACGCCGACCGCTTCGATGCCGTCGTCGTCGTCGGCGCCGCCACCGAAAGGTCCCAGTGCGGCCCGCTGCTGGACATGGCCGCGCGCGACGAGCGCATCATCGACCGCGTCGGCCAGACCTCGGTCGGCCGCCTCATGGCCATCGTCGAGCGCTCTTCGCTGGTCGTGGCCAATGATTCGGCCTGCCTGCACATGGCCGTCGGCCTCGACCGGCCAATGGTCGGTCTCTTCGGGCCCACGCGCCTCGAACTCGTCGGTCCTTACGGACGTGCCCACCAGGTCATCCAGCGGGTCGATCCGACCGACCGCCTGGACCACAAGGACGCGGCGACCGGCGCCGCCCTCATGCACCGCATCAGCGTCGAAGATGTGATGGCGAAGGTGGAGGAAGGGCTCCAGGGACCCAGGGACTACGGTCTCAAGTCGGACAGTCGCCCCGCAACGGCCGCCCTCCATCCCTCGATCCCCTAATGCGTTCATCCCTCGATGCCTTCCCCGTCACGGGATCGGGATCACCATCGGCTCGCCGTCCCGCCCCTTGCCGCGCGGCGTGAACGTGGCCGCCTTGGGCGCCAACATCGCCGGTATCAGCACGTCCACGAACACCCGTCGCGCCGGGCGCGCCATCTTCCCCTCTGTGGACGCCACGGCTACCGTCACGCCCGTCCCGTCGTATTGAGCCACGTACCGCGTGAGAAGGTACTGCCCATCCCTGTACCCGTACCCATCCCCGGCGTCCTCATAGAGCATCCCCTCTGCGTGCCCGTGCTCGTCCAGGTTGGCCAGCAGCATCACCGGGTCCAACGCCCGCTGGCCCGTGTACTCCGACACCGCCGCCAGCGGCAGGATCGCCCCGGATCGGATCCGCAGCACCGGCAGGTCCGGGTTGGCCCCCTCGGTCACCAGGTCGATCCGCCGCCAGTCGCCCTTGGGCAGCGCCGGCTCGCGGTCCCCCAGCGGCGTGACTTTCGCCGCAACCAGCAGGTCGGCCCCCAACAGGAACGCGTCGTCCTCCGAGCGCAGCGCCGCGTCCTTGGGGTCGGCGAAGAACAGCGGGCGCACCACCGGCAGCCCCGTTTGCGACGCCTCGCGGAACACCGTGTACAGGTACGGCAGCAGCCGGTACCGGCGCTGCAGCGCCTGCCGGCACGTCGTCTCGGTCTCGGGACCGAAGGCCCACGGCTCCTTGTCCACGTTCCCCTTAGCCGTGTGCCCGCGCGCAAACGGCAGCAACGCCCCGATTCCCATCCAGCGAGCGAACATCCTGGCCCGCGTCGCCTCGTTGCCGTTGCCGTTGAATCCGCCGATGTCCGGCCCCGCAAACGGCTGGCCCGACAGCCCCAGGTTCAGGATCATCGGAATCGACGCCTCCAGGTCCCCCCATTCGGCCGAGTTGTCCCCCGTCCACGTCGCGGCGTACCGCTGGCCGCCCAGGTAGTTCGCTCGAGTTAGCACGAACGGCCTCTTGTCGGGGCTGGCCGCCTGGATCCCCTCGCGCGTGCCCCGGGCCATGAGCATCCCATAGACGTTGTGGAACGGCGCGTGCGGCCCGGCGCCGAGTCCATCCCCGCCGCGATGCACATTGTCCTCCGGCATCGTCTTGCTGGGCACGTTGAACACGGCCGGCTCGTTCATGTCGTTCCACACCCCGTCGACGCCCGTGCCCAGGAAATCCTTGTACAGCCCCGCCCACCAACGGCGCGTCGGTGCGCGTGTGAAGTCCGGGAAGACGCACCACCCCGGCCACACCTCGCCCTTGTACACGCTCCCGTCCGCCCGCTTGACCCAGTGGTCGCCCGCCGTCCCCGAGTCGTACACCGCGTACCCCGGCTCGGCCTTGACCCCCGGATCGATCATCCAGATCGTGTGGAACCCCTGCTGGTGCAGATCCGCGTTCAGGGCCGTCGGGTTGGGGAACTGCTCCGGGTCGAACGTGAACACCCGGTACCCGTTCATGTAGTCGATGTCCATCCAGATCACATCGCACGGGATGTGCCGGTCCCGGAACCCCTTGGCGATCTGGCGCACCTTCGACTCCGGGTTGTACGAGTACCGGCACTGGTGATACCCGATCGCCCACTGGGGCGGCATGGGCATCTTGCCCGTCAGGTCGGCCAGCCCCGTGACCACCTCCTGCGGCGACGACCGATCGATCACCACCACCGCGAAGCCCGGCTCCGGCCCGTCCGCCGTAAACCGGATCCCGTCCGCCAGGTCGATCTCGCACCGCCACGTCGTGTCCGCCAGCACGCCGTACGCCGTCCCGTCCTCCCGAACCGCCAGCACCCACGGGTGCGACTGGTACAGCGACGGCGTCTCCTCCGTGTACGCGAACGAGTCCGTGTTCCACGCGACCGTCTTCCGCCCGTTCCTGAGAAGCGGCCCCGCAACCTCGCCGGTCCCGTACAGGCTCGTCCCCGCCTCCACCGCCACGCGCACCGACGGCTTGCCGGCCTTGCTCCGCTCGAAAACCGGCGTCACCCTGAACCCCTGCGGCGCCGGCCCCAGCGCCTTGGGCTCCTCCACCAGCGCCATGGAAGGCGCCCCCGGGTCGGCGATATAGCCCGGGCCCGTGATTCGCACGATCCCCGGCCCGATCAGTTCCCCCGCGCCGCCCTGTGCCCTCGCGCCCGCCGCCACCGCCGCCGTGGCCAGCACCGCAATCGCGCTGCGTACACCCAACCTCATGGTCCGCACCTCCGCTCCGTATGCCGCGCCGTCCGCCGGCACGCCCGGGCGGCGATGCTAGCACAACCCCGCCTCGGCAGTCCGCGCCCGATGCCGGGTGCCTTGTGCGTCATGCCTTCCAACCGACGACCGCCGCGGCCTGGCGCCCCCGTCACCGCCGCGACCATTCAATGCACCAGGACCACGGGCGAGCCCAACTTGGCAAGCACGTGCCCCGTCGTGCTCCCGAACAGCAGGTCCTTGATCCGGCTGTCCGCGTACGCCCCCAGCACCAGCAGCGCGTAACTGTCCCGCTCCGCCACCCGCGCGATCAACTCCGCCTCCGTCTGGCCGGCGCTGCCCATCGACATCACCGTGCCCTCCGGGGCCAGCTCCTGCGCTTGCTTCGTCATCTCCTCCACGGCCGCCGTGTCGGAGGCCGCGCTCCGCGCCCCGCGCGCCACCGCCAGCACCGAAAGCGGCCAGCCCGTCTGGCGGGCCAGATCCCGCGAGAACGCCAGCGCCCGCTTGGACGCCGCGGTCCCGTCGTACGCGGCCAGCACCCGGTTGAGGGGGCGCGACTTGCCGGCGACGACCATCACCGCGCACGGCGCCTGCATCACCAGCGAGCGCGTCGTCGAACCGATCCCGCTCGACCGGAACCGCCCCTTCATCCCCACCGCGATCATGTCCCGCGCGCCCGCCCGCGCCGCCAGCCGCTCGTCCAGCTCCCCCGTCTCGATGCTCCGCGAGAACTTCACGCCAATCCTCGCGCACGACCGCTCCAGTTCCGCGAAATCCCGCTCCGCCCCCACCCGTTCCTCCTCCGGGGTCGGCCCCGTCTGAATCGGCATCGTCGGCATCATCACCGGCGGCACCATCGGGTCGAGCATCGCCACCGGGTCAATGTCCACTCCCAGCGTCACCGGCTCGATCACGTACACCCCCATGACCTCCACCCCTGGCGATCCGGCCTCCGCGCCGGCCCCGATCGCTTGCGCGAGCATGGTCGCATAGGCGAACGCCTCGCGGGCCAGGTCTGAACCGTCCCACGCCACGATGATCCGCTCTAGCATGGCAGTTCCCCTTGCACGCCTCTTCACCGGCGCGTTGTCCCCGCTTGAGGTCCAGACCGCAGCTTCGCCGGCGCCGCCCCTATCCTACCCAGCCCGCTCACACGCCGGCACGCCTGCCCCAACGCCGCTGCGCATGGCCCGCCCCGCCGCCAACCTCCGCCTCTTTGTCGCCCTCTACCCCACCGCCGCGGCCGCACGCGCCATGCTCGACGCCCTCGCTGCGCTGCGCCCGGCCGACCATCGCGCCACGCCGGTCGACCAGGTGCACATGACCCTCCAGTTCATCGGCGATGTCCCTGCGCGCGACCTCGACGCCGCCACCGAGTCCGTCTCCCACTCCGCCTCCGGTCTGGCCGCCTTTTCTCTGACGCCGCAGCGCCTCATCACGCTCCCCACCGGCCGCCACCCCCGCCTCGTGGCCGCGCAGACCGACGCCCCGGCCGCGCTGCTGGAACTCCACCGCCGCCTGGCCGCGCGCCTGGCCCACTCCGTCCGCGCCCGCCCCGACGACCGGTTCAGACCGCATCTGACCCTCTGCCGCTTCGCCCATACGGCCCGCGCCGCTCCCCTGGATGCGCCGCTGAGCCTCCCGCCCTTCGCCGTCGAACACATCCTGCTCATGCGCAGCACGCTCCGCCCCGAGGGCGCTGCGCACGACGCGGTGGCCCGCTTTCAACTGGGTGGGGCCGCCTGACGCGGTCCGGCGTTCGGCGCTCCCGTCCTCGCGCGACAACGGGCTAAAGGCAGTCGCCAAGGTCCCGCAAAGCCCGGGTATCCTCCGCCAGTCCGTGCCATCAACTCCCGACCTCATCCTGCTGCCCGGGCTCCGCGCCGACGAGCGCCAGTTCGAGCCCCAGCGGGTCGCGTTCCCCGGCCTGCGCGTCGCCCGATGGATCCACATGTCCGACGGCGATTCGCTCCCCGACTACGCCGCCCGCATGGTGCCCACGCTTGCGATCACGCCACGCACAGTCCTCGCTGGGTCGTCCTTCGGCGGCATGGTGGCGCTCGAAATCGCCCGGCTCACTCACCCGCGCTGCGTCGTGCTCATCGGCAGCTGCCGCGCCCCCGCGGCCATATCCCCGCTTCTGTTCACGGCTGCACGCATCCTGAAGTGGTTCCCGCCCTGGACTCTCCAGGCCCTGGAACCCCTCGGCCTGCGGATGATCGGCCCGCCGGAGCATCGCCGGTTGCTCCGGGACATGGCCGCGACCAGCCCGCCGGAGTTCCTCCGGCGCGCCGGGGGCGCCGTCCTGTGCTGGCGCGGCTGCGAGGACCCGGGCGTGCCCGTCCACCACGTCCACGGCCAGCGCGACCGCATCATCCCCGCTCGGCGCGTCGCCGCGGATGTCGTCGTGCCGGGCGCCGGCCACCTTCTCAACCTCACTCACCCGGATGAAGTCAACGCGTTCCTGCGCCGGTGGCTCGACCCCTGATGCCCCAACCGCGTCCCGGCCTTGAGCCCCCGCCGATCAGTAGTTCGGCGTCGGCGCCCGGTACTGTCCCAGGTCCACCGACCGGAAGAACTCGATCGTCCTCTTCAACCCCTCCCGCAGCGCCACCTTCGGCTCCCACCCCAGGCGCTTCCGCGCCAGCGTGATGTCCGGCTGGCGCTGCATCGGATCGTCTTGCGGCACCGGCCGGTGCACGATCTTCCCCTTGCTCCCGGTCAGCTCGATGACCATCTGCGCCAGCTGCATGATCGTGAACTCCACCGGGTTGCCGATGTTCACCGGCCCCACGAAATCGTCCGGTCCGTTCATCATCCGGATCAGCCCCTCCACCAGGTCGTCCACGTAGCAGAAACTCCGCGTCTGCTTCCCGTCCCCGAACACCGTGATGTCCGGCGCCCCACCCCCCCCCCCCGTCCCCGCGCCCCCCCCCCCCCACGCCCGCCCGGTTGAGTTGGAAAACCCCCCCCCCACCAAACGGGGCAAACCCCGCCCCGAACGAATTTAAAAACCCACCACCCCCAAGTTAAACCCC
>JBGPGM010000135.1:0-6327 GCA_041483855.1 Phycisphaerae bacterium
AATCGGGCGCGGAAGGGCAACGGGAATACCTCAAGCGCGTGCCGCTGGAGCGATCAGGGACACCCGAGGATGCGGCGGCTGCCGTCAAGTTCCTGGCCCTGGAGGCGCCGTACGTCACGGGGCAGGTGCTGCGCGTGGATGGGGGACGGTCGTTGATGTGATCCGGCGTGACTATTTGCCCTTGACCATGTCCCGCGCCTCAGCGCTCCCCAGCATCGCGGCGGTCTTCGCCCAGGTCATCGCGCCCGCGTCATCGCCGGCCCGCTGCGACCACAGCGCGGCCTGGTAGGCCAGGTCCGCGTCGGTCGGGTCGGTCTTGGCCGCCTCGATATACATGGCCGCGGCGTCGGCGGGCCGCTTGAGCAGGCCGTAGCACTCGGCGAGCGTCTCGAGCACCTCCGGCTTGCGGCGCTCGGTGGGGTCCAGGGCCAAGAGCATGGTCGCCGCCTTCTGGACATCGTCGGCCCTGCCGGATCGCTTGAGGACCTTGGCCTTCACGAGCCGCCAACGGCCCGCCTCCGGCTGCAGCGTGATCGCCCTCTCGACGTGCTGCTGGGCCAGGCCCAGTTGGTTGTCCCCCAGGGCCAGTTCGGCGAGCGTGCCCCAGGCCTCGGCCAGGTCCGGGTTCAGGTGCACCGCCCGCACCAGGCTCGCGATCGCCTCCTGGCGCTCCTGTCGCTTGATCTGCACCATCGCCAGGTAGAGCGGGTACTTGGCCTCGCCCGGCGCACCGGACTGGGCCATCGAATAATGCTCCTCGGCACGGTCCAGCAGGCCCGCCTTGCTGGCGACGGTGCCGGCCTCGAACTGCAACCGGGCATCGATGGGTTTCGGCGCCCCGCCGCCCGACACCGGCGCACCGGCCGCCTTGGCGTGCGGCGAAGGGTTCGCCAGGGCGATGAGCGCCTCGTATTCGGCGTAGGCGTCCTTGTACCTCTGCAGCGCCACCAGCGACTCGGCGTGCTGGCGGCGCAGGTCGGCGTCGAAGGGATGCTCCTTGATCGCGGCCGCAAGAATGACCTCGGCCTTGTCGTACTCGCGCTGCTGCATCAACCGGGCCGCGCCATCCATGATGGCGGCGATCGCCTGTGCGCCGCCAACCTTCGGTCCGGCGCCCGCGTCGGGCGGCTTCTGGCCGCCCAGGGCGGCTAGGCCGACCATCACCGCGCCGACGGCGAGCACCGCCGCCAGCGCCACGACCAGCACGAGCAGGCCAAGGTTCCGTCCACCCCCGCCGGATGTTCCGTCCGCGTTACCCATAGGCCAACAGTATCGGCGCGCCCCCGTCCGATCACTTGACCCCTCGATCCCGCTTCTCTCCACCCTACACTCGGTTCTCCCTCACTGACCCGCCGAGCACGCCATGTCCAGATCCGCCCGCACCCCCCAGGGCCCATCCGATTCCGCGGCTTCGTCGCCCGCGCCCGGGCCCGCGCCGGCGTTGGAGAAGGCCTACCGCCCGGCGGAAACCGAGCCGCGCATCCGCCGTTGCTGGGACGAAGCCGGAGCGTTCCACGCCGACCCGGCTCGCGTGCTGACCGGCGAGCGGGAGCCGTACTGCATCCTGATCCCGCCGCCGAACGTGACGGCCGCGCTCCACCTGGGGCACGCGCTGACGTACTCGCTCCAGGACATCCTCACGCGGGCCCACCGGATGATGGGCTACGAGACGCTGTGGATGCCGGGGACGGACCACGCGGGGATCGCCACCCAGGCGGTGGTGGAGCGGCGGATCAAGGAGGAGGAGGGACTCACGCGCCAGCAGCTGGGGCGGGAGGAGTTCGTCCAGCGAGTGCAGGCCTTCAAGGACGAGTACGAGGCGACGATCACCGAGCAACTCAAGGTCATCGGCTGCTCGTGCGACTGGGCACGCCAGCGGTTCACGATGGACGAGCAGTGCGTGGCCGCGGTGCGGGAGGCGTTCTTCCGGCTCTTCAGGGACGGGCTCATCTACCGGGGCAAGCGGCTGGTGAACTGGGACCCGGTCCTGCAGACGGCGGTGGCGGACGACGAGGTGGAGGATGTGGAGGTCGATGGGCAGTTCTACTACCTTCGGTACCCGGTGGTGCGCGGGGGAAGGGACAGCGGGACCAAGGGCCCGAGGGACAAGGGGCGAATCCAGATACCCGAGACGTGGGGCGAGTTGGCGCGCCGGAAATACCCGCAGGCCGATGACCATCCGCCCGACGAGCAGGCGTGGGTGACGGTGGCCACCACGCGCCCGGAGACGTACCTGGGCGACACGGCGGTGGCCGTGAACCCGAAGGACCCGCGGGCCGCGCCGCTCAAGGGGCTGATGGTGGAGTTGCCGCTGGTGGGGCGGATCATCCCGATCATCGAGGATGAATACGTGGTGATGCCGGCGGCGGACCCGGAAACGGACGGTGTGGACCCGAAGGCGAGGTACGCCACGGGCTTCCTGAAGGTCACCCCGGCGCACGACCCGAACGACTACGAACTGGGGCTGCGGCACAACCTGCCGGTCATCAACGTGCTGGCTCCGGACGCGTCGATCAGCGACAAGCACGGCTGGACGGATGTGGGCGATGCGCACCTCTTCGTCGGCAAGTCGCGCGAGGCGGCGCGCCAACTCGTGGTGCGCGAGTTCTACGCCCGCGGCCTGCTGGAGGAGACGCGCCCGTACCGCCACACCGTGGGGCACTCGGACCGGTCCAAGGCGGTGATCGAGCCGTACCTGAGCGATCAGTGGTACGTGAAGGTGACGGACGACTCGATGCGCGGGGCGGCGCTGCGGGCGATGGTTGCGGAGCAGAGAACGGGGGAAGGGACAGAGGGACAGAGGAACAAGAGGACACAGGGCAGGGATGGTGACGGGGCGCTGCGGTTCCACCCGGCGCGCTACGCCAAGATGTTCGAGACGTGGCACGACAACATCCGGGACTGGTGCATTTCCAGGCAGTTGTGGTGGGGGCATCGTATACCGGTGTGGACACTCGACGAGGTGAAAGACGCTGGCGTCCTCAAGCGGAATCTCGATACTTTGTTCAGCCGCGCCGGGCTCACCGAGGACGTGTGCATCCGGTTCGACCCATTGCCCCAGGCGCACGGACACATCTGCGCGCGAACCGAGAAAGCCGAGGCATTCCTTAACGATCTGTCGGACCTGTGTCGGCCCGGACCTGTCATAGGACCACGCTTGCCCACCCAACCCTACGCGCGTTCGGGCACGCCGCTGTTTGACCAGCACCATCCCGACCTCATGCAAGAGGCACGGGATGTGAAGGAGGGCATCGCGTCCCTCGAGCGCGACCCCGACGTCCTCGACACCTGGTTCTCCTCCGCCCTCTGGCCCATCTCGACGATGGGCTGGCCCGATCCCGCGACGTTCCCCGGCAACGACGGGCTGCTCGAGGCGTTCAATCCGACCAGTGTGCTGTGCACAGCCCGCGAGATCATCACCCTCTGGGTCTCGCGCATGGTCATGTTCAACCGCTACTTCCTGCCCGAGTCGCACCACCGCCCCGACGCGACGCGACGAGGCCAGGCCGCGACCGATCGGACAGACCTGTCGGAAAACGGCCAGGGGCGCGGCCCGGTGCCATTCAAGGATGTCTTCATCCACGCGCTGATCATGGACGGCGAGGGGCGGAAGATGTCCAAGACGCTGGGCAACGGCGTCGATCCGCGCGACATCATCCAGTCGCACGGGGCCGATGCGATGCGCTTCACGCTCTGCCACATGACCACGCAGACGCAGGACGTGCGCATGCCGGTGGTGCCGGACCCCGCCACCGGCCAGAACACCTCGCCCAAGTTCGACCTGGGACGCAACCTGTGCAACAAGCTGTGGAACGCAACCAGGTTCGCCCTGTCGAAGCTGGAGAGGCCCGGCGCGTCGGCCGCCGACGCGGGCGCGCCCGTACACGTCTCCTACCCCGACCTTCCCCTGGCCGACCGCTGGATGCTCTCGCGCCTGTCGGCGAGCGTGGCAGAGGTCAACGCGGCCCTGAAGGACTACCAGTTCAGCGTCTACGCCCAGACGGTCTACGACCTGCTGTGGCGCGACTTCTGCGACTGGTACCTGGAGGCGATCAAGCTGACGGTGAACGCCAACCCCGCGCAGCGGGCCGTGCTGCGGGCGGTGCTGGACGTGATCGTCCGCCTGCTGCACCCAATCACGCCGTTCGTCACCGAGGCGATCCACGAGCACCTGCGCCGCGTGCCGGCGCACCGCGTCCCCGGGATCGACCTGGCCACCGAGGCGCTCCTGTGCCGCAGCGCGTGGCCCCAGGTGGCCGCGGGCCTGCGCGACGGCGCCGCGGAAGAACGCTTCGAGACGGTGCGTTCGTTGGTGACGGCGATCCGGGAGGTGCGGTCGCAGCACAAGGTGGCGCCAGCGCGCCGGATCACGCTGCACGCCACGGCGCGGATCGCCAAGGCGTGCGAGGCGGCCGGCGGGCTGGTCCAGACGCTGGCCGTGCTTGACACGATCACGCTGCAAGCGCCGAAGGCCGGCGTCCCGACGGTGGCGCTGCGCGTGGACGCGGATGAACTGCACCTATCGAACTTCGCCGACGCCGTGGATGCCGGAGCCGAGCGCGAGCGGCTGCTCAAGATCATCGCCGATCGCGAGAGGACGATCTCCACGATCGACAAGCGGCTGGAGAACCCGGGGTACATCGCCAAGGCGCCGCCGAACCTGGTCGAGGAATCCAGGTCGCAGCGCGCGGCGGCGCTGGCAGAGTTGGAATCTGCCCGGGCGGCGCTGGAGAAGGTGGAGTGATGCGCATCCCGGTTCATCGTCGCGCGACGCGGGGCGCCGGGAACGGAGGCCGGCGCCCAGCGGCGGGGCACCGGGGATTCTTCGAGCCGCTGCTGCTCTGCTCGCTCCTGGGCACGGTCAGCTGCCTGCCGGCGACGGCGTCGCGCGCGCCGGCGGTGGAGGCGCCGGCCGATCACGCCGGCACGATCGAATCGGTCGAGGCGTGGGCCTACGACGGCCACCCCGGCCGCATCATCCGCACCGAGCACTACCGCATCTACACAACACAGGACGACCCAACGCTCATGTCGCGCCTGCCGGCGTTCGTGGAGACCGCGCTCGCCCAGTACCGCACCGCGCTGGGGCCGCTGCCGGCGCCGGCGCTGAAAATGGACACCTTCGTCATGGCCACCCGCCCGCAGTGGGCCCGCCTGACCCAGCAACTCATGGGCGACAAGGCGGACCTGTACCTGCGCATCCCGCGCGGCGGGTACGCCTCGGGCGGTCGGGCGGTCTTCTTCGACCTTGGCGGGGGAGGCCAGGACACGATGTCGATGGCCGCGCACGAAGGGTGGCACCAGTACACGCAGCGGACATTCCGCAACACGCTGCCGGCGTGGCTGGAGGAGGGGATCGCCACGTTCATGGAGGGACACCGCTGGGACCGGGCCACACCGGTGTTCCTGGGGTGGGCCAACCTGGAGCGGTTCGACCAGCTGCGCGGCGCGGCCGCGGCGGGGCACATCCTGTCGCTGGGGGACCTGCTGGCGACGAGCCCGCAGCGGATCATCAGCGGCAACGAGGTGCAGCCGGAGAACGCACTGACGTACTACGCGCAGGTGTGGGTCCTGACGCACTTCCTGAGGGAGGGCGCCGGCGGGCGGTACCGCAAGTCGCTGGAGGTGCTCGTGTCGGACGCGCAGGCGGGGCGGCTGGCCATGTCGCTGTCGGTACGGACCGGGCGCACCGACGCCGGACGCGCCCTGGGCACGGGAACCGGGCCGGTGCTGTTCGCGGCGTACTTCAACCGCGACCTCAACGAGGCGGCCGGGGAGTACGCGAGGTTCATCGAACAGGTCGTGCGCCCGGGCTCGCGGGGACCGATCGTTGAAGGTCGCTCGCCGATCCCCCGCTCTCCAGGCTCATCGAGCCAGTAGGGCGGCGCGGCTGGTCGCCGGTCGTGCCACCGATGCCCTTGTTCGTTCGGCCGCAGGGTTTATCCTGTGGTCTGGGGCGTTGCGCAGGGCCGCGGCGCCCCGCGCCGAGGAGCGTTCGGTGACACCATCCATCCCCGGTCCTGTTCGGCTGGCCGGGAATCAACGGTGGACGAGAGCACGCCAAGGCGCGCGTGGCGTCATCGCGTTCGTGGTGGGCGCGATGGCCGTGGGGTGGGGGGGCGCCGGCCTCGCCCGTGCCGACACCAACCCCGTCATCCTCCAGTGGTTCGAGACGCGCTGGTCCACGGTCGAGTACCGCACCCCGGACTGGTTCATGGCAGGGTACGACGCGGTGTGGCTCCCGCCGCCGTCCAAGGGCTCGGACCCGACCAGCGCCGGCTACGACGTCTTCGACCGCTTCGACCTGGGCCGGCCGGGCGCCGAGAC
>JBGPGM010000136.1:0-6324 GCA_041483855.1 Phycisphaerae bacterium
AAGTGGTCAACGCGGTTGGTGCTCATGCGGGGCTCCTGCGCGCCGGGTCAGCAACACCCTGTGGGGGGGGAGGGGTGCGTGCCGGCGCGCAGTCTACGTCGCCGCATGGATCGGGTCGAGATTTCGGGCGGCCGGCGAGCCCGTTTGGCCGCGCCGTCTACAGGCCGGCCAGGCTGGGCGAGTCGCCGAACGTCGTGCCGAGCGTCGAGAAGTCACCCGCCCGGTTGCCGGGCCGGCCGAGGTTCGTGTCCAGGTGGGTGAGTTGAGCGACGACGGGCACGTCGGAGGTGACCTGGGTGGAGTAGAAGTAGCGGTGGTTGTCGGTGCCCTGGGCCAGGATCTCGGGCATGGCGTTCAGGTCCACGAAGGCGGTGTCGCCGCCGCCGATCGTGCGGTCCACGGAGACGACGAAGCCGTCGGTGTAGCGGAAGGTCAGCGTGATGTGGGCGTCCTGGGCGCCGGGGTGGGCCGACGCGGTGAAGGGGTTGTAGACGGCGACGGTCTCGAAGACCTCGGTCCCCGCGCGGGCGGGGTCCATGAAGCCCTCGCCGAACTGGGAGTTCATCGAGGCCTGCACGGCCACGCCGGTGGAGACGCCGTCGAACCGGTCCGACTGGGACATGCCGGCGAAGACGGGATGGCTGGAGGTGTACGTCACGGTGAACCGCTGGCCCAGGTAGGGCGTCACGTCGAAGACGGAGGAGTCCAGCCGGACGGTGCCGCTCCGGCCAGGGGCGAGCGTCAGGGCCGCCGGCAGGTGCACGTCCGCCAAGTCGTGGTCCTCGAAGTGCAGGGTCAGGTCGATGACGGCTGGGCCATCGCCGCCGCCGCCCCCCAGATCGAAGGGGGCGAAGTCGACGGTCGAGTGCCCGGAGATGCTCATCTTGCGGCCGCCGTCGATGAGCGCGCCGGTGAGTGTGGCGTGCCCGCCCAACTTGAGGCTGCGCCACGGCGCCAGGATGGTGCCCACAGCCGCCGCGTGCCCGCCGATCTTGACCTTGCCATGCTCGCCGACGAGATTGAAGAGAACGTGCGAGGCGGTCACGCCGTCGAGAACGATCGTCGAGTCGCCGCCCAGCGACATCTTGCCGTACACGTTGAACACGAAGACGTCGGCGGCGGTGCCGTGGAGCGTAAGCGTCCGATGGTCGCCCAGCTTGATGTCGTGCGCGACCTGGATGACGTTGAGCCCGCCGTTGCCGTCGAGCGTGCCCGTCCGGTCGGTGATGTCGTCGAGGGACTGCGTCGCGGCTTCGGCCGCCAGGGTGCTGGACGCGCTGGCCGCGGCGTCGGCCGCCGGCTGCAGGTCGACGGTGAAGGTGCCGCCCTCGACCTGGCTGTGGCCGTGGACCCTGACGTCGGCGCCCGGGATCGTGTCGAGGCGGCCCGTGATCACGGAGTGCCCCGAAACGTCCATGCGTTTGGTGGAATCGAAACCAACGTTCCCGTTCACGGTCGAGTGCCCGCCGATCTTGAGTCTGTCGGCGTTGAACGCGAAGACGGCGTAATCGACCGCCGGCCCGAGGATCGGACCAGAGGCCGGGTTGAGGAACGAGAGGGTCGCAGTGCCCTGATCGATCGTGCTGCCGAACGCCGCGTTGGCGACCACGCCCAGTTCCTGCGACGTGCCCGAGGCCCCGATGGACGTGTACCCCTGGCCGTGCTCGCCCGGCTGGTAGTGCGAGACCGCCGCCACGAGGGGTTCGCTCGACTCGATCTTGGTCGCGAATCGGCCCTCGGGCAGGATGTCCAGCAGCGAGATGTTCAGCCCGCCGCGCCGGTACGCGCCGACATCCACGTCGAGCGAAGGCGTTGTCGCCTGGCCTTCGGGAGAGAACGTCAGGTGGATGTGCGCGGTCTCACCACTCGGGTTGTACCAGACGAGGAAGTCGAAAGCGCCGCTGCCCTTCACGCCGTCGGTGATGACCCAGTTGGTCGACGGGGCGCTGCTGAACGACTCGCCCGTGGCCACGCCGAAGTCGTAGTGGCTCAGCGTCGCCGCCAGCCCCAGCGTCGAGCGCACCTCGATCGCGTACGGCCGGCCGGGCGTCACGGGGCTGTCCGGCGTCCCGGGGAAGTCGGTCATGCCGTGCCACACGTCGATGCCGCCGCGGCTGTTGGGCGCGATCGTGCCCGTGGCGACGACCGAGTCGCGCCGCGAGAACGGGTTGGCGGGGTCCTGCTCGAAGCGGAGGATGACCTGGTAGAGGGCGGGCTGGTCGTTGGGGTTGACCATGGGCACGAACTCGTCGACCGTGCTGCCGCTGAAGCCCTCGGGGTACGAGACGGAGTGCGTGTAGAACTCGGACGAGCCCTGGGCCTTGACGACCTCGATGTCGGTGATGTCAACGAGCGACTGCGTGCTGGGGCCGTCGTCGTCATGTTCGTGGTGATCGCCGTGGTCGCCATCGTCGCCGTTGTGATCGCCGTCATCGCCGTTGTGGTCGCCATCGTCGTCTTGGTCGCCCGACTCCACGACGGGCACATTGTCGAAGCGCGATCCCTCGGACCCGCCCAGCCTCACGTCCAGATCGGCCGTGGGCAGGGCGCCGATGGCTTGCACGACGGACCACGACGCATCGTTGGCGATGCGCCCGAACACGCTGAACCCCGTGGCCGGGTTGTCGAACGTCGCCGAGTTGTCCCCCAGGTTGAAGAAGAACCGGGCGGTCGCCGAGCCGTCGCCGGCGTCCACCCGCTCCATGGCGATGGTGCGGGCAACGTTGGACCGGGCCATCTCGGGGGCCACCGGGCCGCCGGCGGGAACCTCGAAGAGCCCCGCCCCCTCCTGGAACTTGAACGCCCCGCCCTCCAGGACCTGGCCGGGCACCAGCCGGTGGAAGAAGGACAGGTCGATGTCGCCGCGCGCAATCCGGCTGACGAACGCGCTGACGGTCAGCGGCGCCGCGCCGTCGAAGAGCTCCAAGTCCACGTCACCGAGGGTCGTCTTGACGCGAACCACCGTATACGTCGGGTCCTGCAGGTCGGTCAAGGCGGGCAGGGGCGCGCCGTCCATGAGGGTGCGCGCCTCGAGGCGCTCGAGCAACCATGACGTTTCGGTCGATGGACGATGCAACTGGGCTGTGCGAAACTTCATGCGCAGACTCCGCTCTTTTCTTCGTTATTGTCCAACCCATCCGGGAGCACGCCCCACCGGCGGTGGCGACGCGTTGGGGGCTCTCGGCCCACACTCTACCACAGCCTGCCACCGCCAGGTTCCAATTCCAGCGACATTTGCCGCCCATTTCCGCAGTCCATAATCCCACGCGCCGACCCCGCGCCCGGACGCTGTTTCTTGGACGCGCCGGCCCGCCGCCGAGCCCCGCCGGCACAGACCTCGCAGGCCGCGCCGTCGCAACCGCGGCAGCCCCGACGCAGGGGCGATAGCCTGATGCACGCTGCGACCCCGTCCGCCGCGCCATCCTTTAGTACAGCGCTACCCCGGCTTCCCCACCACCCCCAACCGGAGGTCACCCGATGAACCCCACCCGACTCACCGTCATCTCCCTGTCACTCGCCGTCACCGCCGCGCTCGGCACGATGGCCGCGGCCGGCCGCCTCCAACCCCCGCCATCCCCCCAGCCCGCGCGACCGCCCGCCGTCACCGCCTCGCTGGCGACCAGGGACATCAGCCTCGCCCAGGCCGAGGCCGCGCTCGCCGCGGCCCGCACCAAGGCCGCGGAACTCGGCACCAAAATGGACATCGCCGTCGTGGATGCGGGGGGCAACCTCAAGGCGTTCGCCCGCATGGACGGCGCCTGGCTCGGCAGCATCGACATCGCCATCAAGAAGGCGCACACTGCCCGCTGGTTCGACATGAACACCGGCGACATCGGCAAGTACTCGCAGCCGGGCGGCCCGCTCTTCAACATCGAGGTATCCAACGGGGGCCTGATCTCCTTCCCCGGCGGCGTCCCCATCAAGGACGCCGACGGCACCGTCATCGGCGCCATCGGCGTTTCCGGGTCCACCGTCGAGAACGACCATGCGGTCGCCGCGGCCGGCGCGGCCGCCACAAGCGCCAAGCCGAAGTAGCCCACCATGCCCACTCGCCTCCTGCTCATCCGCCACGGCGCTACGCCCCTGACCGCCGAGGACCGCTTCGCCGGATCCAGCGATCCGCCACTTTCGCCCGAGGGCCTCGCCCAGGCTGCGGCCGCCTCGCGCCGCCTGGCCCGCGAGCCGATCGCCGCCATCTACGCCAGCCCGATGCGCCGTGCCGCGCAGACCGCCGAAGCCATCGCCGCTCCACACGGCCTCGCGCCGATCCCCATGCCCGACCTCCGCGAGATCGACCACGGGCGTTGGGAGGGGCTGCGCCAGGAGGAGGTCCTGGCCAGGTTCGCCGGCGAGCACGCCCAATGGAGCCGCGACCCTTTCACGTTCGCCCCCGAGGGCGGCGAGACCGGGCTGAGCGTGCTGGCCCGCGCGTTGCCGGCGGTCCGGCGCATCGTCCTGGCGCACCCGGACCGAACCGCGGCCGCCGTCTCGCACAAGGGGACCATCCGGCTGATCGTCACGGCGCTGCTGGGGATAGACCCGCGCCGCTACCGCGATTACCTGGCCCAGGACCTGGCGTGCCTGAACATCCTGTCATTCGAGACCTTCGACCGCCCGCGCCTGATCGTGTGGAACGACGCGTCGCACTGCGCTCCGCGCTGAGCGGGCGGCGCCGAGCCGATGCCGAGCGCCCGGCGCGCCGGTCAAGGCGGGAGCCGCCGGCCCGATCCTCAGCAACACGACGGCGGCGAGAAGAAGCAGCTCAGGAAGTCGAAGAAGTCCTGGCTGTTGGTCAGGCCATCGTGGTTGTAATCCGCATTGCCGGAGAAGAATGCGCTCAGGAAGTCGAAGAAGTCCTGGCTGTTGATGGCGCCCGAGTTGTTCCAGTCGCACGGGCACGTGGCGACCGCCCGCGAGATCGTCATCATCCCCGAACCCGTAGCGCCGCCCCAGCCGCCTATCCGCAGCAGGTACAGCGTGCCGACGGAGGCGTTGAACTGGATCACCGACGGGCCGCCCCCAGCACACGCATCGTCGTTGCAGGCGATCGCGCTGGGGCTGGTCGGGCAGCCACCGGAAGCGTTGTACGCCGCGAGTTTCGTGTCGAAGGCCGTCCCGTCGCACAGGCTCACCGTGACCAGGCATGTCCTGCTGGGTGTGTAGCGGAACCAGACATCGTTGAGGATCTCGCCGTTGTCTCCGCTGGTGCACAGCGCGGCCTCGACGGGGCCGTCCGTCGTGGCGTCCTGGTTGGTGAACGGGTAGACGCCCTCGCCCACCGGAGTGGCGTTGGCGCAGTTGTCGTTGGGCGGGGGCACGACCGGCGTCCCCTCGCCGATCGCGTCCACGGAGTACACCGTGTTGTCGCCGTGGATGATGAAGAACATCCGGTCGCCGACGAGTTGCAGGTCCGCCCGCTCGATAGTCAGGTCCGCACCGTTGCGGCGCAGGTTCAGGATGCCCCAGGTGTCCGCGGCAAGGTCGTAGATGCCGATGTCGTTGGTGTCGCCCGCCCGGACCACCCAGATCCGGCCGGTCGCGGGAACGTACTCCATCGCGTGACGGTTGACCCCCGGCCCGTCGGCGGCCCGGGTCACCCAGGGCAGGATCTGCTGGCTGCGGCTGACGCGGCTGAGCAGCGCGCTGGACGCGTCGCAGCCCAAGCCAAAGTCCGCCCGGTAGATCGCGTTGTACGCCTGCATCGTGAGCGAACTGATGGGGTTGCCGCTCGCGTCCGTCTGCTGGAGGTAGTACATGGACGAGCCGAGTTGGCCGTCGGGCAACACCTCGGTCGTGGCGCCGGCCCAGCGGTTGCCGACGTTGCGCAGCAGTTGAGCGTCCAGCGTCACGTCGGTGTTGATCGACGTGTAGAACTCCGCCCCCAGGTACGCGTTGACCAGGTGCGTCACGCCGCCCCAGCGCAGCAGCGACACCGAGTGGTTGCCCGTGCCTCCGCCGAGTTCGCCCCCGCTGGCCAGGAGTGTGAACCCGGCGTCCACGCTCCCGATCGGGTAGGTGTTCAGGTCCCGCCAGAAATCCCCGAAGAACAGGTCCGTGAAGTTGTCGGCGAGCACGTAGAGGACTTGGCCGTTGGGGTCCGCGGCCATCACGCCGGTGGCGGCCTCGTCCCCGAAGATCGTCGAGAAGACGAGTTCGCTGGCGTCGTCCACGTGCGTCGAGTTCGGCGGGCGTGTCACGGTGTTCCACGAGGTCAGCCCGTTGTCGCCGTCGAGGGTGAACAGCGTCGTGCCCGCCACCGCCAGCGAGGGCAGGTTCCCCGCCCCGAACCCCGGGTTGTCGATGGCGAACTCGGGGACGACCTCC
>JBGPGM010000137.1:0-6306 GCA_041483855.1 Phycisphaerae bacterium
CCAGGAACTCGACGAACTCGAACGTGCGGCCCGCCAGCCGCGCCGCCGCGCCGTGGTCCGCCGAGCCCTCCGGGAAGAGGTGCGGGTAGTGCTCGCGCACCATCGCCGCGCAGGAGCCCGAGGGCGTCACGATCGTCCCGTGCGGCTCGAACACGCGGATTGTGCGCCGGGCCAGGTCGCGGGCGTCGGTGTGGAAGCCGTTGTTGAACATCGGCTGCCCGCAGCACGACTGCGCCCCGGGAAACGCCACGTCGTGCCCGAGGTGCTCGAGGACCTTGACAGCCGCGATCCCCGCGCGCGGGAAGTAGTGCTCCGTCAGACACGTGATGAACAGGGCGATCTTCACCGGCCGTCCATGCTACCGCCGCCGGCCCTCACCCCGCGGTCTCCACCCGCACCCCCAGCGCGGCCAGTTTCGCGATCATCTCCCCGTCCGCCGCCGCGTCGGTGATGACCACGTCCACTTCCGTCACCGGCGCGAAGAACTCGACCGCCCGTACGCCGAACTTGCTGCTGTCCGCCAACAGGTAGACCTCCTCGGCCAGGTCCATCATCCGGCGCTTGATCCCCGCGTGCTCGTCGGCCGTCACGCTCAGCCCTCGCTCAAGGTCGATCCCCTGGCAGGAGATGAACGCCTTTCGGATCCGGAACCGCTCCAGCGACTGCTCAGCCTGCGGCCCGAGCAGCGAGCGCGACGCCCAGTCCAGCACGCCGCCCGTGAGCACGACCCGCACGCGCGTCCGGTCCGCCATCGCCAGGGCCGCGGCCAGCGAGTTGGTCACGACGGTCACGGGCAGGTCCGGCATGGCGCGGGCCAGTTCGTGCGCCGTCGAACTGGCGTCCAGGACGACCACGTCTCCCTCCTCGATGCGGCGCGCCGCGTGCAGCGCGATCGCCCGCTTCTGCCTGATCCGCACGGTCTCGCGGACGCGCAGCGGCAGCTCCCGCCGGTCCGTCCCGACGGTCAGCGCCCCGCCGTGGGTCCGGAGCAGCTTCCCCGCGGCGTCCAGTCGCTCCAGGTCCCGCCGGATGGTCTCCTCGGTCACTTTCAGTTCGCGTGCCAACGGCGCCACGCGCACGCTCCCGGCGCGCTCTATCCTGCTCAGGATCCGGCGGTGCCGCTCCTGCGCCAGCATGGCTCGAATCCTCCGGTGCTTCCCCACGATCTGTGAAAATCTGTGATTTGGCCTCTTGAATCTGTTGGATTGTATTGGATAATGTGGTAATCGTCAATCCGGGCCCGCGACTCCAGCCGCCGAAGGACCGAATGCCCACCGATCCGCCCAGCGATTTCAAGCACGTCCGCTACCTCTGGGACGATCGCGCGGGCGCGGCGCTGGACCCGGTCGGCCGGCTCGTCTACCGGTCCAACCTGCTCGGGGCCGATCAGCGGATCACCAACACCGGGGGCGGGAACACGTCCGCCAAGGTCACGCAGCCGGACCCGCTGACCGGCGAGCCGGTGACCGTCCTGTGGGTCAAGGGCTCGGGCGGGGACCTGCGCACCTCCAAGAAGGAGAACTTCGCGTCGCTGTACCAGTCGCGCGTTCTGGACCTACAGCGGCTCTACGGCGCGGCGGCGGTCAAGGGCCCCAAGACCGAGATCGAAGACCGCATGGTGGGCTACTACCCGCACTGCACGTTCAACCTCAACCCGCGCGCCTCGTCGATCGACACGCCGCTGCACGCGTTCGTGCCCGCCCGGCACGTGGACCACACGCACCCCAACGCGGTGATCTCCATCGCGGCGGCGCGCCGGAGCAAGGAACTCACCGCCGAGGTCTTCGGTAACGCGATTGCATGGACACCCTGGCAGCGCCCGGGGTTCGACCTGGGGCTGATCCTGCAGGAGCTGTGCCGGAGCAACCCGGGCCTCCAGGGTGTCATCCTGGGCCAGCACGGCCTGATCAACTGGGCCGATGATGACCGGCAGTGCTACGACGTGTCGCTGGCGCTGATCGAGAAAGCCGCGCGGTTCATCGCGGCGCATGACAAGGGCAAAGGGACGTTCGGCGGCCAGAGGCGCCGCCCGCTGGCCGATGCCCAGCGCGACGAGCTGTTGTTCGAGCTGCTTCCCTGGCTGCGGGGCCAGGTTTCCCGGCCGAAGAAGTGGTTCGCGACCGTCCAGTCGGACGCTTCGATGCTGCGGTTCGTGTGCAGCGCCGACGCGGCGCGCCTGGCCGAGCTGGGCACCTCCTGCCCGGACCACTTCCTGCGGACGAAGATCAAGCCGCTGTTCGTGGATTGGAACCCGCAGACGCAGGCGCTGGAGGATCTCAAGGGCCTGCTCGGCGCGGGCCTTGAGCAGTACCGACGCGATTACGCGGCGTACTACCAGCGGTGCAAGCATCCCGATTCTCCCGCGATGCGCGACCCCACCCCGACCGTGATCCTCATCCCCGGCGTCGGCATGATCGCCTGGGGCAAGGACAAGAGCGAGTCGCGCGTCACCGCCGAGTTCTACGCGTGCGCGGTCGAGGTGATGCGCGGCGCCGAGGCCATCGACGAGTACACCGCGCTGCCCCAGCAGGAGGCCTTCGACATCGAGTATTGGCTGCTCGAGGAGGCCAAACTCAATCGCATGGCCCCCGAGAGGGAACTGGCCCGCACCATAGCCGTCGTCGTCGGGGCCGGCAACGGCATCGGCAAGGCCGCGGCCCACCGGCTGGCCAAGGATGGCGCCCACGTCGTCTGCGCCGACCTCGATGCCGACGCCGCCCGGGCGACGGGCGCGGAACTGACGGCGTTGTACGGCGAGGGGATCGGCGTGGCGGGCACGGGCATGTCCGGCTGCGGCCCGGCGATCGGGCTGGGCGTGGACATCACGGATCGGGCGAGCGTCCGCGCCCTGCTCAGGGACGCGGTGCTGGCGTACGGCGGGATCGACGCTGTTGTGGTCACCGCGGGCGTGTACATCCCGCCCGACGGCACGGGGCACATTCCCGAGGAGAAGTGGCGGCTGACCTTCGACGTAAACGTGATGGGCGGGTACCTCGTCGCCGACGAGGCCGCGAAGGTCTGGCGGCGCCAGGGGCTCAAGGGAAGCCTGGTGCTGACCACCAGCGTCAACGGCGTGGTGTCCAAGAGGGGGAGCCTTGCGTACGACGCGAGCAAGGCCGCGGCCAATCACCTCGTGCGCGAACTGGCCATGGAACTGGCCCCGAACGTACGGGTCAACGGCGTGGCCCCCGCCACGGTGGTCGAGGGCTCGACGATGTTCCCGCGCCAGCGCGTCATCGCCTCGCTGACGAAGTACAACGCCCCGTTCGACCCGGCCGAGGACACGGAGTTGCTCCGTTCGCGCCTGGCCCAGTTCTACGCCGAGCGCACCCTGACCAGGTCCGCCATTACCCCCGCCGACCAGGCGGAGGCGATCTTTTTCTTTGTCAGCGAGCGATCGAGCAAGACGACGGGGCAGATCCTGGCGGTCGATGGCGGGCTGCACGAGGCGTTCATGCGGTAAGGTAAGAGGTGCTTCACAGGAGACACTGGGGCGCGGAGGAAGAGGGGCTGAGACAGTGAGTCACAGGCGGGACTATCTCTTTGCCCGTATCGCCGTACCACCCGTCCCCACCGTGGTTCCGTGGTGAATCCTGTTCCGGTAGTTGAGCATGAGCGCACTCGCCCACCTTGCCATCGACCTCGGCGCCGAATCAGGGCGCTGCATCGTCGGGCTGCTCGACGGCGACTCGCTGACCCTTCACGAGGTGCATCGCTTCGCCCACCGGCCGTGCCGCCTCCCCTCGGGCCTTCATTGGGACCTGACGGGGATCTGGCTGCACGTTCTCGAAGGCCTCAGCGCGGCCGGCGCGTTCTGCCGCTCGCGCGCCGTCCCGCTGGTGTCCGTCGGTGTGGACACGTGGGGCGTCGATTACGCGCTCATCGGACGCTCGGGCGAGTTGCTCGGGCTGCCGCACGCATACCGGGACGAGCGCAACCAGCCCGCCTTCGAAAGGACGATCGCCGCCGTGGGGCGCGGGGCGATCTACGACGCGACCGGCATCCAGTTCATGCCCCTGAACACGCTGTACCAACTCGTGGCAGCGCAGGACGCCGAGCCGACGACGCTCGCGCAGAGCGCGTCGTTGCTGTTCATGCCGGACCTGTTCCACTACTTCCTCAGCGGGCACGGCGCGGTCGAGCAGTGCATCGCCTCGACCAGCCAGATGATCGATCCGCGCACGGGCGGCTGGGCAACGGGCCTGCTGGCGCGGCTGGGCCTGCCCACGCACATGCTCGCGGCACCGGTGCCGCCGGGCACCACCCTCGGCGTGCTCCGGCCCGAGGTTGCCCGCGCCACCGGCCAGGATCCGAGAATCCGCGTCATCGTCCCGGCATCGCACGACACGGCCTCCGCCGTCGCCGCCGTCCCGGCCGCACCCGGCACGCGATGGTGCTTCCTCTCCAGCGGCACGTGGTCGCTGCTGGGCGCCGAGATCGATGCCCCGTGCCTGAGCCCGGGCGCGTGCGAGGTGCCCTTCACCAACGAACGCGGCGTGGGCAACACTATCCGCTTCCTCAAGAACATCGCGGGCCTCTGGCTGGTCCAGGAGTGCCGGCGCGACTGGGAATCCCGCGGAGAACCGCACTCCTACGAGGAGCTCGCCGAACTCGCCGCGGCGGGCGCACCGTTCCGTACGCTCATCGACGTGAATCACCGTTCGTTCGCGCACCCGGGCGAGATGACCAGTCGCATAGCGGAGTTCGCCCGGGCCACCGGCCAGCCGATCCCGCAGGAGCCCGGCCAGGTGGTCCGCTGCTGCCTGGAGAGCCTGGCGCTGGAGTATCGGCGGACGCTGGGCCAACTGGAGCGAGTGCTCGGGCGCACGTTCGACACCCTTCACATCGTCGGCGGCGGCGCCAGGAACAACCTGCTCAACCGGATGACGGCCGGCGCCACCGGCCGGCGCACGGTCGTCGGCCCGGTCGAGGCCACCGCGGCGGGGAACGTGCTGACGCAGGCCATGGGCACGGGGACGGTCCGGGATCTTGCCCACATCCGCCGCATCGCGGCGCGTTCCTTCCAGCCAGCGACCATCGTTCCGACGGAGGCCCCCGCGTGGGATGCCGCCTTCGAGCGTTACCTCGGCCTGCTATCGAGTTGAGCCCCCGCCATGCCCCCCACCCCCCCCACTGCCCCAGCTCCCCGCACCCCCCCACCCAATCCGTCCGCCGCCGAGAGCATCCGCCAGCAGCTCCTGGCCATGACCAACCGCCTCGGCCGGCCGGAGCGCGATTACGTCATCCTCGGCGAGGGGAACACCTCCGCACGGATCGACGCCGACACATTCTGGGTCACCGCCAGCGGGTTCGAACTCGGCTCGCTCGGCGCCGACGGCTTCGTCCAAGTGCGATTCGACCGCATCCTGCCGTTCCTCTCGGGCAAGGAACTGGCCGACGACGAGGTCCGGCGCACGCTGATCGCCGCCAAGGCGGACGGGCGCGCCGAGCCGCGACCCTCCGTCGAGACGTTCATGCACGCGGCACTGCTGACGGTCGAGGGCGTGAAGTTCATCGGGCACACGCACCCGACGGCGGTCAACAGGTTCACCTGCTCGCGGGCCTTCTGCGACGGCGCGGCGGGTCGGCTGTTCCCGGACGAAATCGTCCTGTGCGGCCCCGCACCGGTGATCGTCCCGTACGTGGACCCGGGGCTTCCGCTGGCGCGTGCCATTCACGAGCGGGTTCGGGCCTTCATCGCCGCGCGCGGACTTCGGCCCAAGGTGGTCCTCCTGCAGAACCACGGTCTGATCGCGCTGGGCTCGTCGGCGCGAGAGGTCGAGGACATCACGGCGATGGCCGTCAAGGGGGCGCGGATCCTCGCCGGGACGTTCGCCTTCGGCGGGCCCAACTTCCTGCCGGACCAGGTCGTCGAGCGCATCCACGGTCGCGCCGATGAGCACTACCGCCAGCGTGTCATCGAGGAGCGGCGCGGGACGGTAGACTAGCCCGCGCCTCGCTCGCGGCCGCTGAGCGAAAGGGACCCGATGAAACCGCGATCGGCACCGATCCTCGCCTGCCTGCTTACCCTGGCCGTCGTCTCGTGCGACCGCAAGCCGGCGGGCGCCGGCAAGCCCATGATCGACCCTCCGGCCCGCCTTCAGATCGCCGTCATCCCCAAGGGCACCACGCACGTCTTCTGGAAGTCCGTCGAGCGCGGCGCCAAGAAGGCGGGCGAGGACCTGGGCGTGGGCATCATGTGGAAAGGGCCTCTCACCGAGAACGACCGTGCCCAGCAGATCCAGGTCGTCCAGCAGTTCCTGACCCAGGGTGTCAACGGGATCGTGCTCGCCCCGCTGGACCACC
>JBGPGM010000138.1:0-6305 GCA_041483855.1 Phycisphaerae bacterium
GGCCGCCTGGCTCGGCCAGACGCTGGCCCCCGTCGCCGTCGTCACCGCCACATTGCGACTTCCCTTCGACGTCGATCCGGTCTCGCCCGGCGCGGCCGCCCATGCTCGCTGGCTGGCCCATCATGCCCGGCACGACCCCTCCGTCCTGGGCGATTCTTCGGCCGCCGCGCTCAAGCGTGAACTGCTCGAGCAGATTCTCGCCGCGCGCAAGGCCGGCCGGAGCCCCGCCCCGGCCTTCGCCCAGATGCACGACCTCCTGGCCAGCGTCCGCGCCGCCCACGCCGACCGCCTGGCCGACTTCGATAGCGCCGCCGACGCGATGCGCCGGCGCTTGGCCGACGCCGCCGTCATCAACGACCGCACGTGGCCGTTTCCCCTCTACGACCCCGGAGCCCTGATGGCCCTGCGCGACGCGATCCGCGCCAAGTTCCGCGCGCCCTAGCGCCTGCCCGCCGCCAACCGCGACGTACCATCCGGCGCGATGAGCGTTCTACCGCCGACGCGCTGCCATGTCTGGCTCCCCCTGGCCCTCCTGGCCGCACTCGCTCTCGGCGCCTGCCGGCGCGCCGCTTCTGGACCGCCACCCGCACCGCCGTCGTCAGCCCCACGGATCGTCGCCCTCTCCCCCGCCATCGCAGCCACGCTGCGTGACCTGGGCCTCGGTGACACGCTCGTCGGCCGGCACGGCTACGACGCCTGGTCGGACCAGTCCCTGCCGATCTGCGGCGATCAGGCGGCCGGCCTGGATTACGAGACGTTGCTCCGCGTGCGACCCACGCACGTGCTGCTGGAACAAGGGCGCGAGCCCCTCTCACGCCGGCTGCTCGACCTGGCGGCGCAACACCACTGGCAGGTCACAACCTACCCCCTCCTCACCCTGGACGACATCGCGGCCATGGCGACGGCTCTCCATCGCGACTTCGCCGCCCCCGGCGTCCCCATGCCCACCCAGGACGCCATGGCCCGCGCCTGGTCCAAGCGTGCCGCCGATCTGGCCGGTGCAGGCCGCGTGCTGCTGCTCACGTCCGCCAGTCCGCCATACGCCCTCGGCCCCGGCTCGTTCCACTACCAGATCCTTCAGCGCATCGGCGGCACGCCCGCGCTGACGGCCGGCGCACCGTACATCACCCTGGACGCCGAAGATGTCCTCCGACTCGCCCCCGACGCCATCGTCCTCTTCCTGCCCCGTCCCGCCAACGCCCCCGCGCCGCCCCCGCGCACCGACGCGGAACACTTGGCGCTGCTTGGGCCGCTGGCCAGGCTCGACATCCCCGCTGTCCGTGCCAGGCGGATCGCCGTCATCGACGATCCGCTCTGCCTGACCCCCAGCACCGCGATGATCCGAGTCGCGGACGAACTGGCGGCGATCCTGGAGAGATGGGCCCGACCGGCACCTCCCTGAACGCCTGTCCCCGATCCCCGAGACCCAAACCCCGAGCCCCGGCCTCCAGGCCCTCCCCTACCATCTGCCCCATGTCTTCCCCGCTCCCCCGCGAGTCCTATGACCCCGTCCAGGTACTCGCCGAGCGCTTCCGCACCGCCATCGCCGCGGCCTACCCGCAAGCCGGCCCCGACGCCGACCCGCTCATCTCTCCGAGCCGCAACCCTAAGTTCGGCGATTTCCAGTCCAACGCCGCCATGCCGCTGGGCAAGGCGCTGGGAATCCCCCCGCGCCAGGCCGCGCAGCAGATCGTCCAGCACCTGGACATCGCCGACCTGGCCGAGCCGCTGACCGACGCGTCGATCGCCGGACCCGGCTTCATCAATATCACCCTCCGCGCCGACACGCTGGCGAGCCTGCTCTCGCGCCTCGACGCGCCCTCGCTGGGCATCGACCCGCCGGCTCGCCCTCAGACGATCGTCGTGGACCTGTGCGGCGTGAACCTTGCCAAGCAGATGCACGTCGGGCACATCCGCGCCATCATCATCGGCGACACGCTCGCCCGCGTGCTGGCCCGCCTGGGTCACACGATCATCCGCCAGAACCACGTCGGCGACTGGGGCCTGCCCATCGCCATGGTCGTCGCCGAACTCATGGACCGCGCCGCCGCCGGCGCGATCGATCTGGATCGCATCACGCTGGACGACCTGGACGCGATCTACCGCGAGGCGCAGAGCCAATCCGAAGCGGACCGCCGGGGCCTGGAGGCCGCCCGCCGGTGGTGGTCGCACCCCAAAGCGGTCGCCGAACTCGAAGCGCAGGTCGCCGGTGCCGACGAGGCGATGGCCCGCGCCAAGGGCACGCTCGTCAAGCTCCAGTCCCACGACCCCGCCGTCTACGCCGTCTGGCGGCGCATCGCCGACGTCACCATGGCCGCGTGCCTGGCCCACTGTCGGCGCCTCAACGCGATCGTCACCCCCGAGCATTCCGCCGGCGAGTCCAGTTACGCCGAGGAACTTCCCGACCTGGTCGCCGACCTGGAGTCCCGCGGCATCGCCCAGCCCTCCGACGGCGCGCTCGTCGTGCGGGTCGAGGGGATCGAGGAGCCCTGCATCATCCGGAAGCGCGACGGCGGGTACCTCTACGCCACCACCGACCTGGCGGGCATCCGCCGGCGCGTCCAGGAGTTCGGCGCCGACCGCGTCATCTACTGCGTCGACAGCCGCCAGAGCCTGCACTTCCAACTCGTCTTCGGGGCCGCGATCCGCGCCGGTTACGCCACCAGGCCCGGCGCCGGCGCCCCCTCCCTGCTGCAGCACGCGGCGTTCGGCTCGATCCTGGGCGAGGACGGCCGCCCCTTCAAGACCCGCGCCGGCGAGAACGTCCGCCTGAGCGACTTCATCGCCGAGGCCGTCGAGCGCGCCGCCCGCGCCGTGGACCAGAAGAACCCCGACCTGCCCGAGCGTGAGCGGGCCGCCATCGCCGAGGCCGTCGGCATCGCCGCCATCCGGCACGCCGACCTCGCCTCCGACCGCGTCAAGGACTACGTCTTCACCTTCGACCGCATGCTCGCCTTCGAGGGCAACACCGGCCCGTATCTCCTCTACGCCCTCGTCCGCATCAAGAGCATCTTCCGCAAGGCCGCCGAACGCCTGGGCGAGGACGCCGTCCGTCGCGCCGCCGCGGCCTCGCCTTTCGTCGCCGGCGCGCCCGACGAGAAGACCTTGGCCCTGGCCCTGCTCCGCTACCCCGCGGTCGTGCGGGCCGTCGGCGATACCCTCGAGCCGCACCGCCTCGTCCAGTACCTCTTCGACCTGGCCGGAGCGTTCAACGGCTTCTTCACCAACTGTCCCGTGCTCCAGGCCCCCGACGAGCCGACCCGCAGCGCCCGCCTGCGCCTGTGCGCCCTGACCGACCGCGTGCTCACCGACGGCCTGCGTCTGCTGGGCATCGAGCCGCTGGCGCGAATGTAGCCGCGCCCCGCGCGACCCCCACCGCCTACCGCGGCTCCACTTCCTTGCCCGGCTCGACCATCAGCCCGATCCGCCCCGCCGGTACGTCGTATTTCTTCATCGCCGACATGACCCGCGCGGGCGTCATCTCCCGGTATACCGACGCCGCACGCGAGATCTCGTCCGGCGGGTAACCGTGGTACGTCGACGACGCCAACTGGCCCCCCCAGAACCGAAGGTCCGTCAGGTACCGCTCCGCCCCCTCCTCCCGATGCGCCCCCGCCGCCCGCACCTCCTCCTCCGTCGGACCACTCTCCTCTTGGCTCATCTCCCGCAGCACTTCTTCCACCAGCGCCAGCGTCTTGTCCGTCTGGCCCGTCTCCACGCCCGCCGCGGCCAGCACCATCCCGAACCCCGGGTACACCGTCGCCGGGATCGCCTTCGCCACGCCATCGCCACCCGCGTCAGGCGCGTCCCCGGCGCGCAGCCGCTGGTTCAGCCGCGTCTGCACGATCCGCGCGCCCACCGCCAGCGCCCGGTGGTCATCCAGGTCCTTCACATCCGCCCCGAAGAACCCCGCCACGACGTATCCCTTGATCGCCCCCCGTCCGCGCTCGCCCTCCGGCCCGCCCCCGTGCGCGGCCCGCCACGCCTTGACCGGACCGGCAGGGCGCTCCACCTTCCGCTTGTCCGCGTACGTCGTCGCGCTGACCCGCGGGCGCTCCGGCAACGATCCCAGGCACGCCCCCGCCAGGCGCAGCGCCTCCGCCAGCGGCACATCGCCCACGATCGACGCCTCGATCGGCCCCGTCCGCAGCCGCTCGTCCAGCCACGCCTGCGCCCCGCCCTGGCCGTCCAGCTTGATCCGTCGGATCATCTCGGCCGTCGCCGGGCGGGCCCGCACCTCGGCCGCCGGAAAGACCAGGTCCGACATCGCCTCCTGGATCATCTCCCGCCCCTCGCGCCCGCGCCGCTCGGCCCGGTCGGCCTCGGCCCGCTTCCAGTCCTCCAGCGCCCTGGCCTCGATGGCCGGCTCCAGCAGCAGCACCCGCGCCAGCCGCAGCCCCGCTTCCAGTTCCCCCACCGGCCCCGACACCCGCAGCATCATCCCGTCGGCCCACGTCCTCCCTTCCACCCGCAGGTCCCGCCCCTTGAGGAACTCGGCGACCTGGGCCCGCGACGCCGACCGGGCCGCGGGCCAGCGCCACGCCACCACCGCCGCGTGCGTGATCCCCCGGCCGGCCGCGGTTTCCAGCAGCTCGCCCCCGGCGACATTGATCGTCACGACCACGCGCCCGGGATCCTCCTTCATGAATCTGTGGTGCACGCGCACCCCGTTTGCCAGCCACGCTGAGCACACGCCGCTCAGCCGGTTCACGTTGACCTCAGTGACCTGGGCCCGGCCGTCGGCGTCTGGCAGCGCCGGCGGCGACCACGCGGGCGGCAACGCCCCGTCCTGCGGCGCGGCGCTCAACGTCGCCGACCCCCAGGCCAGGGCCACGCACGCGATCATCCCGGCGCCGGCACCTACCATCACCGTTGCACTCCTGTTCCGTCCTGCCTACCTGTCTGGCGGCGGGCGGTTGCAGCGTTCCGCCCCGGGGCGTCAATCCAACCCGAGGATGTCGCAATCCCGCGCGCAGTTCTTCCCCTTCTCGTACCGCCCCCCGAGCATCCCTTCGACCGCCTGGTCGATCGTCCCGCGCACGGCTTCTTCGTCCAGTTTCTCCAGCCCGATCGCCCCACGCTGGCCCGTCGCGAGGATCCAGTACTCGGCCAGGCCGCCCACGCTCGGCGCCGGCCCTTCGCCGCCCGAACGGCTGTGCCGCACGGCCATGGCGTAGATCCCCAGTTGCAGGTCCTTCGGCCCCGGCTCCAGAAGGTCCTTCCTGGGGGTACCGGTCTTGTAGTCCACGATCCGCACGCCCATCGCGCCGCCGCTCCCGTCGGTTCCCGGCGCGATCTGGTCCAGCCGATCGATCTTCGCCTTGAACTCGTGGCGTTGCCCCGTGCACTCGTACGGGAACGTCAGCTTCCACTCTACCTCCAGCACGTGTACGTCCGGCTCGTGCAGCCGCTCGTACGCCAGCCGCAGCTGCGCCGCTACCTGGTCGAGCTGGCCCCGGTCCACCGTCCGGCCCTTGGGCCATCCGGCGAAGAACGCGTCGCGCCCCAGGCGCGCCAGTTCCTCCAGCCCCGGCTTGGCCAGCCCGTCGGCGTCCGCGTCGCACCACCGCCGGTAGAACGTCTCCAGCGCCGCGTGTACCGCCGTGCCCACGACCTCTGCCGCACCGGGGCGGGGGTCCAGTTTCAGCACGTGCTTGACGTAGAAACAACGCGCGCAACGGATGTAGTCGTTCACCATCGTGTAACTGAGCGTCAGCGGCCCCTCCATCGGGCGCAGCACGCCCGTCCGTGCCGCGAGCGAGGCGTCCGGTTTCGAGGCGTCGCCGGACCGCGCCCCGGCAGCCGCCACCAGTCGCTTGGCGAACTCGCCCACCGCCCCGCCGCCCACCTCCTCCGCCCACGCTGGCGCCTCCCCGCATCGCTCCACCCGCGCCGTCACCGCCACCCTCGCCGCGGCCTCCTTGAGCCGTTCCATCACCCCCGCCAGGTCGTCCGCCGACAAGTCGGGCCGATCCGCGGCATCGAGCGCCATCGCCGCCATCCGCCGCGCCTCGCGCCGCGCCCGCTCCAGCGCCTCGCGCCGGGCCTCGGCGCCCTTGAACGCCAGCCTCTCCGTGTGCAGCGCGTCGTACCCGACCGCCTCACCCCCCGGGCCAATCCCGCCCAGGCCCACCCCCGCCTCACTCGCCTGCCGCAGAACTTCGTCCGCCTCGCGCACCGTCACCAGCCGCTGACCGACCGGCTTGAGCGCCAGTTCCTCGAAGAAGTGTGTGCTCTTACTCGGCGCCTTGTTCTTCTTGGCCAGCAGCACCAGCCGCCGCTCGGCGCGCGTGCACGCCACGTAC
>JBGPGM010000139.1:0-6288 GCA_041483855.1 Phycisphaerae bacterium
GGCCGATGGAGCCGCCACCGAGAAGAAGTCCGAGCGGCTCGGCGGTTGGAACATCGATCTGACGCCCTGGGGGAGCCTGACGTTCCGCGCGGACGTGCGGAACACGCCCGGCGATGTCATGGTGTGGCGTGCCGGGCTCAACCTCGGCGTATCCGGGCCGCTGGGCGATCGGACCCGCCTGGTGCTCAACCTCGAGAACGAGGCCTCGTGGTACGACTTCCACAACGCGGCCGGGCTCGTCCCGGGAACCGACTCGCCGCTCACCGATGTGTACCGGATGACGCTGCGCCCGGGCCTGGCGTGGCAGCAGTCGGACACTCTGTCGTGGGTCGGCGGGGCGATCGTCGAGTTCGCCGGCGAGCGCGACGCAGGCCTGGGCGACAGCGCGACGTACGGTGGCTACATCTGGGCACGGTACCAGTTGACGCCCACGATGGCGCTGACGGCCGGCTTCGGGGCCAAGACCCGCCTGGAGGAAGATGGCCTCATCGTGCCGCTGCTGGGGCTGGAATGGGACGTGAGCGACAAGGTGAAGGTAACCGTGCGGGGGCTGGAGGCGCGGGTCGCCGCGAAACTCAACCCGGCGCTGACCTTTACGCTGTCGGGCGCCTGGGAACTCCGCGAGTTCCGGCTCGCCGACGACAACCCGCTGCCCGGCGGCGTGGCACGCGACAGCCGCGTGCCCATCGCGGCCGGGCTGGAGTGGCGAGTGTGCGACCACGTGATGCTGGCGTTGCGCGGCGGGGCGGTCGTGTGGCAGGAGTTTCGATTCGACGACCGCGACGGCAACGAGGTCGGCAAGCAGCGGACCGACCCCGCGCCGTTCCTGATGCTCTCGGCGCAGTTCACGTTCTGATCTTCCCCACGCGACCGTGTCCCTCCCTCGCGAGAGCGAGCCGGGATCACTCGTGCGGGTCGCCCCAGGTGCGGCTGTCGATGGCGATGCGACCAGGCTCACGCTGCCAGGGCAGCATCGGGCGCGGCCAGGCAGCGCGGACCCCGCGTAGATCGACCCGCTCGATCCCCAGGCGGACCACCCCGTCGGCCCCCACCGCGGCCGGCGGAACAGCCAGCCAGAACGCCCAACGGTCCGGGCCGCGCGTGCAGGGGGTGGACGGCGCCGGCGCGCTAGGCGACCCGCCATGCGTCGCCCACGCCGTCTCGTCGATCGTGGCGCCATTGGATAACACACGGATGACCGCGTTCGGCGCGCCGAAGGGGCCGAACCAGACGCGTACCCAGTCGGCCTCGGGCGCCGGCCCGGGCACGGAGTCCTGCCGGATCTCGGAACCGATCGCGGGCGCGGGGAATCGGCACTCGACATAGAGCACCCAGGTCGCCGACGCGTCGAGCGGCTTGGCCGCGCCGAACGGTGCCGAAGCGGGATGGGCGGAGGGAGGCGAATCGGCGCGATAAAACAGAGCGCCCGCGACCCACGCGGGATCCTGCACCCCATCAGCCGCTCGCGCCGAGGCGCGATCGTCAGCACGGGGGGACACGCCGCCCGTCGGGGGGGCCACGTCCGAACCCTGGCCGAGCCAGCGCTGCGCGGACCAATCGGGCTGAAGCGGGCCAAGTCGCACCCCGGGCGGAACGGCCGGCAGCGGCCTGGAGAAGACCCGCCGGCGCGCCGACCATAGACCCGCGCGGACCTGCGCGATCGACCCGTCACGCGCGATCCGGGCGGCGACCTGGGGACTCGGGTGCGCGCCGTCGGCCGGCGGCGGCGGCGTGACCAGCGTCAGGTGATGCGCGCCGGCGCTCTCGACGCTCACCAGGTCGGTCTGGGCGCCGGCGTCGTCGTCGGGCGTCGCGCGGGCCGCGACCGGACCTTGGCCAAGGTTGGCGATCCCCAGCGTGCTCACCACCCCGCCAGTCACGGCGTCCGCGCTCCCAGCGTCGTCAACGACCCAGGCGATGGCCTCCGGCTGCGCGGCGAGCCAGACGCGGGCCCGATCGATTCGGTCGGTCGCCCGATCTCCGCGCCCGGGGGCGAGCAACTGAGCCAGCAGAGCGGCCGCGCCGGCATCGTCGCCGGGCCAAGCGGGTACGACCACCCCCTCCTCCCCTGCACCGCCGCCGAAAACGAGGAATGCGCGCAGCCGTTGGCACACCCGGGCCGCCCGGTCGGCGTCGGCCTGCGCCAGCAGCGTCAGCGCCGCACGCCAGCGCGACTCGATCTGCACCGCCAGCGCCTCCAGCACCGGATCAGCGAACGCGTCCGGAGCTGGCTCGGCGCCGGAGCCCGGCACGAACAGCGTCCCCAGCGCCAGGCGCGAACGCCAGCGCGTCGCCGGCGAGCGCGCCTGCGACCGCAGCGCGGCCGCGAAAGTCGGCGCCCGGCGGACGGCCTCCGGAACCGGTGTGGATGCCACCCGAGGGCCGACGGCTGCGCCGAGGACCGAGTCCAGCCAGATCAGCGGGAACTCGCCGTCACCCAGCCGCAGCGTGCGCGCCGGCGCCCCCGCGCCACGGTCCTCAGGAGACCGAGGGAGCGTCGCAACCACCGCCCAGGCGCCCCTGGAGGCGGAACGACCGGCCGCGGCGCTCGTGCCGACGACCCATCGGCGATGGGGTGGCGGGTCCACCCATGCTCGGGCTCCTTCGGACGGGCCCTCATCGCCGTCCTTGGAAGGGGCCCCGGCCGCCGGTTCATCCTCGGTACCGATCCAGGCCAAGGACGCATCCAAGGGCGTGCCGTCCGAGAGGCGGGCTGGGATGGCGGCCGCGGGGTCGATCGAACCCTTGATCTCCACCGGCACGATCAGGACGCCGCCCGAAACGGCGGTAATCAGGGGGTCCAGCGGGGTGATCGACGTGGATTCGGAGGCTAGTGCCGGGGGGGAGCTGCGGGCCTTGGCCGCGCGGGCGGCCAGGAGGTGCTTGGTGCCGCATCCGCCCGCGACGGCCAACGCGCCAAGTATGGTCAGGACGGCCAGGACGGCCGCACGGCGAGGGATGGCCACAAGCACGAGCGTGGACCCGGGACGGCAAAAGTCAGGGCCCAAACGGCTCGATACACACCCCAGCCCGGTCACCCGACCCGCTGGACATGCGAAAAACGCGACGACCGCCACTGGGAGCCTCCCGATGGTCACGGCGACACTCGAAGGCACGCACCTGTTCCGGACCTTCTTGCCCAATGCGGACCGGGTCGAACTGGTCGGCGACTTCACCGGCTGGCGCGATCGGGCCATCACCATGACGCGAGAGGATACGGGCTGGTGGTCGGCCACGGTTGCGGTCGAAGCCGGAGATCACGACTTCAAGTACCTCGTGGACGGGTCGAAGTGGGTGCCGGACTACGCGGCCAGCGGAGTGCGGGCCAACCAGTTTGGCGGGTGGGTCAGCCTGCTGCAGGTAGCCCAGGCAGAAGGGCAGCTGGCCGCCGCGTAACGGCAGGCCGGGTCGCACGCGGCATCGCACCGGGCGGGTGGCCGAGCCTGGGGGGCCGTCAGTTGCGTGGGCTTGGCCGGCGGGGGACACTCCTTGCGGCTTTCGGGGGGCCACATGGAGTGAGCGCTCATGACTAGAACAATCGTGGCCGCGTGCGTGGCGGAGTTCCTGGGAACGTTCGCGCTGGTGTTCTTCGGGGTCGGCTCGATCGTAATGAAGCACCCGTCGCTGGGCGCCCAATCGACACTGCTCACGGTGGCGCTGGCGCACGCCTTGGCGCTGGTGATCGCCGTGCCCGCAGCGATGTACATCTCCGGCGGCCAGTTCAACCCCGCGATCGCCGTGGGGCTCGTGGTGGCCGGCAAGCAGACGCCCCAACGGGCCGCGACGTTCATCATTGCGCAACTGATCGCAGCGGCGTGCGCGGCGGGGCTGTGGCGGCTGCTGCTGCCCGATGCCATCGCCAACGCGGAGTCCATCAATCTGGGCGCGACGATCGGGAAACTGACCCAGGACAACAACTGGCCGGCCGTCGTGGCGCTGGAGGGGATCATGGCCTTCGCGTTGGTGTTCGTCGTGCTGACGACGGCCGTGGACGAGCGGGCCCACAAGATGGGCGGCATCGCCATCGGCCTGACGGTGGGCATGTGCATCCTGGCCGCGGGCCCCCTGACCGGCGCGTCGATGAACCCGGCTCGCACCTTCGGGCCTGCGCTCTGCGGCGCCCACTGGGACATGCACTGGGCGTATTGGGCCGGCCCCATGCTCGGCGCGGCGGTGGCGGGGTTTGTCTACCGGGAACTCTGGATGGTGGATGGTAAGAAGGTAGGCCGATCCAGGTAGCCCGCCAGGAGCGAGCAGCAAGCGAAAGAAACGGGCCGGTGCGCTCAGGCCGATTGTTCCGCGTGCACGGGCAGCGTGTCCAGGATGTTCTGGATGATCGCGTCGGGCGTCTGGCCCTCCGCCTCGGCCTCGAAGTTCAGGATCAGCCGATGCCGCAGCGCCGGCAGGGCGACCTTGCGGATGTCCTCGATCGACGCCGCGGCCCGGCCGTCGAGCAGCGCGCCGCACTTGGCCCCCAGGACCAGCGCCTGGGCCGCGCGGGGCGACGCGCCGACCCGGATGAACCGGTTGACCATCGGCGTGGCGAACCGGCCGGCGCTCTCGCGCCCCTTGGGGTGCGTGCTGAGCACGAGGCGCACGGCGTAGTCCTGGATGTGCGGGGCGATGGCGGCACGCTGGACCAGGGCCTGGTGCCCGATGATCTGCGCCCCGTTGAGGACGGGTCGGATCTGCGTCTCGACGCCGGCGGTGGTTCGGTTGAGGATCTCGGCCAGTTCGTCGCGCGACGAATACCCGACGAGCAGTTTGAAGAAGAAGCGGTCCAGCTGCGCCTCGGGCAGCGGGTACGTCCCCTCCTGCTCGATGGGATTCTGCGTCGCCATGACGAGGAACGGGGGCTCAAGCCGGTGCGTGACGCCGCCGACGGTGACGGCCTTCTCCTGCATGGCCTCCAGCAGCGCGGACTGGGTCTTGGGCGTGGCGCGGTTGATCTCATCGGCCAGCACGATCTGGGCGAAGATCGGGCCGCGCTGGAAGACGAACTGGCGGGTCTTGGACCCGTCCGGCTGGTCGGCCTCCACGACGACGGTGGTCCCCGAAATGTCGGCGGGCATGAGGTCGGGCGTGAACTGCACGCGGTTGAAGGAGAGGCTCAGGGCGCGGGCCAGTGAGCGCACCAGCAGCGTCTTGCCCAGGCCCGGCACGCCCTCAAGCAGCACGTGGCCGTTCGCGAACAGGCAGGTGAGCACGCCGTCGATGACCTCGTCGTGCCCGACGATCACCTGGGCGACCTGCCCGCGGACGCTGGCGTAGTCGCTGCGGAAGCGCTCCGTGGCCGCACGGACCTGGTCAGGCGTCTGCAGCGCGGTGGCGGAAGCGGAATCGGGGCCGGGCATGGGGGAGGCTCCTGGGTCGGCCGGGGGCCGCGCGGACGCGGAGGGTCGGCAGGCCGCACCTCTGCAGGGCGGATGGTAGGGGAAGAGCGACCCAGCGGTTCTCGGACGCCGCGGGCCGGCCGGCACGAGCAAGGAGGGTGGGTCTGGGCAGGTTGGCCGGTCTGCGCGACCGCCGTCTCGGGTTCGTCGGCGCCCCGGACAACCCCGCCTGGGATGGCCGCGCCCTTGTGGCATAGATGGCGTACGGGAGCACGCCGGTCGAATCGACGGCCTCCCCAATCTCCAACCATGATCTCTTACCTCGCGCCGGCCGGCATGATGCCCCCGGCGCCTTTCTTGGCGCGCGGCCGCCCCACAGTCCCGCTGCCGCCGCCACGTCGATCCCGGGTCGGCGGTGCGGCTAGATTGTGGAGTCATGGCGCGCAAGGTCTGCATCGTCGGGTCGGTGAACATGGACCTGGTTGTGCGCTCGCCCCGGCTGCCCGCGCCCGGCGAGACCGTCATGGGCGGAGCGTTCGCGATGCACCCCGGCGGCAAGGGGGCCAACCAGGCTGTGGCCGCGGCCAGGATGGGCGCGCCGGTGACGATGATCGGGTGCGTGGGAGACGACGAGTACGGCCGGCGGATGCTGGATGTCCTTGCTCGGGAGGGGATCGACGCGTCGGGCGTCCGGCGCCGCGCGGGCGTGCCGACGGGCGTCGCGGTGATCACCGTGGCCGAGGACGGCCAGAACACGATCGTCGTCGCGCCCGGGGCGAACGCGACGGTCAGCGTCGAGCAGATCGACGCGGCGCGGGACGCGATCGAGGCCGCGGATGTGCTGCTCATGCAGTTGGAGGTGCCGCTGGATGCCGTGAGCCGCGCGGCGGAGATATCGCTCGCCAAGGCAAGGACGGTGATCCTGAACGCGGCGCCGGCGCGCCCGCTGGTGGAC
>JBGPGM010000140.1:0-6268 GCA_041483855.1 Phycisphaerae bacterium
GATCGAGGTCGATGGGGCGTTCGCGATGCGCCCGGAGGCGCTGGAGGCGGCGATCCGGGAGGACCTGGCGGCGGGGCGCGTGCCGTTCTACGTGTGCGCGACGGTGGGGACCACCTCGTCGGCCGCCATCGACCCGGTCGAGCGGATCGGCCCGATCGCCAGGCGCCACGGCCTGTGGCTGCACGTGGACGGCGCGATGGCCGCGGCCGCGGGCGTGTGCCCGGAGCACCGGTGGATGCTGCGCGGCGTGGAGATGGCGGATTCGATCTGCTTCAACCCGCACAAGTGGCTGCTGACGAACTTCGACTGCGACCTGCTGTGGACGAGCGACCGGGCGGCGCTGGTGGATGCGCTGAGTGTGACGCCCGAGTACCTGCGCAACGCGGCCAGCGAAGCGGGCGGTGTCATCGACTACCGCGACTGGCAGATCCCTCTGGGGAGGCGGTTCCGGGCGCTGAAACTCTGGTTCGTGATCCGGCACTACGGCGTGGAGGGCCTGCGGGCGTACATCCGCGAGCACATCCGGCTGGCAGCTCTCTTCGAGCAGTGGGTGCGGGCGGACGAGCGGTTCGAGGTGGCGGCGGTGCGCACGATCAGCCTGGTCTGCTTCCGGCTGCGGGGGAGGGGCGACGAGGCGGACCGGCGGAACCGGGCGCTGCTGGAGCGGATCAACAACAGCGGGCAGGCGTACCTGACCCACACCGTGCTGCCGGGCGTCGGGTACGTGCTGCGCATGGCGATCGGGGCGACGCTGACCCAGGAGCGCCACGTGCGCCGGGCGTGGGAGGTGATATGCTCGGCGGCATGAGTCGGCTGGGCTGGATCATGGCGGCTGCGGCGGCGGGGGGGATGGGGCTGGGCGGCTGTGGCGCGCCCGAAGGGCCGCGTGAGCTGACGGTCGCGCCGCGAGCGTACGGCGCGGCGTTCGAGGCGGCCAAGGTGGTGCTGCGCGACGCACGGTTCGACCTGGAGCGCGTGGACGCGCGCGCGGGGGTGATCACGACCGCGCCCAAGGACACCGCCGGCCTGGCCTCGCCGTGGGACGGAGAGCAGTCCACGTTCCGCCAGGAAATCGAGGACGTGCTTAACCGGCAGCGGCGCATCGTGCGCATCACCTTTGAGCCGAGCGCCGTGCCGCCGGCGCCCGTCCAGCCCGGCGGACCACCCGCGGCTGGCCTGGACCAGCCCCTCCCGGACGTCCGGGCCAGCCGGAGCGACCTGGTGATGCGCGTGAGGGTCGTCGTCCAGCGTGTCGAGCGGCCGGGCTGGCGGATCGACACCAACGCGATACAGATCAGCACGTACGCAACGGACCCCGCGCTGGACCGGCGCGGGATGCAGCCGACCTACGCCGTGGCGCACGTGGAGGACCGAATGCTGGGCGCACGGCTGACGCGCCGGATCGAACAGGAGATGCGCGCCGTCTCTACCGCAGCCAAGGCCGGGCCGTAGGCCGGGGCCGGGCGGGTGCACCTTGGATCAGGCGTGCGACGGTGAGAAATCGTTGGCCATCGTCGGCCCAGGCGTGCCCGTCAGCGGGTGCATCACCGGGTGCAGGTAGCCCAGGGCGCGGGCGATGAGTTCGCCGCGGCTGGAAGCGCCGAGCTTGCGGTGCAGGGACTTGACGTGGTCGTGGATCGTGTGCGGGCTGCGTCCGAGTTCGGTGGCGATCTCACGGACGGTCTTGCCCAGGAGCAGGTGCTGGAGGATGCCCTGCTCGCGCACGGTGAGCCAGTGGCTCGCGTCGCCCGCCTCGGTGCCGATGGCGAGCATCGCCCGGCGCGCCAGCGCCGGCAGGACCGCGTTGAAGATGCTCTGCGCCGCCTCGGTCGGCATGGCGCCGGCACCGGAGCCGGTGAGCCCGAGTTCAACGACCAGCACCCGGTTGTTCAGGCCGGTCCCCAGGCCGATGGCCCCCAGCAGCAACCCGTTGGGGTTGACGCCGGACCAGCGCCGACACAGCGGCCCGCTGCGCCAGCCCGCACCACCCTGCGCCAGTTGATCGGGCAGGCCCGTGCGCGTGGCGCCGGCTTGGAGCGGCCCCGGGGTCCAGCCCAGTTCAGCCGCCTGCGCCAGCGTGGAGCGCAGGTGCGAAAGGGAGTGCCCCCTGGCGTCGATGGGGACGACGGAGGTGGCCGCGACCGGCCGGCCGACCATCGTCATGACTTCGGCGATGTAGGTCCCCGCAACCCCCGTGGCCTCGGCGTTGACGATGCGCCCGGCATCATCCAACTGCGCCAGCAGGGTGAGGGCGACCGATGGCGGCGAGGCGGCCAGGAGCGCGCCCGCGGCCTGGTCGCACCAGTCCTGCGTTGCCACGGCGGGGAGCGAGGCGATCCCCTCGGCGGCCTGGACGGCCGCGCGGAGGTATTCCGTCTCGATCCTTGCCTGGGTATTCATGAGAACCTCCCGACCCGGCGATCCATGGAAGGGCCCGAATCGGACCCTCCGGGAGAGCGGACCTGCCCACGACGCCACACCGAACTCATCCGGCGCGCAGGCGTTCAAACGCGCCGGGACCGGGAAAACCACGGGCGGCATACGGCGCGGGGGGGAGGCGCACCAAGGCACTCGGCGGTGCGGGCGCTCCGGTGTGCGTCGCTGCGGGCATCTTGGCCACAAGTCGCCACCTTCACGATACCCGTTTCGGTCACCAAGTTCCATACCATTTCTCGGACTTCGCCGCTCGGAGACTTGAAACAGGGTGGGAGGCGGGGGGTGCGGGCCGCCGGGCGGCAGGCGGAGTTTGTGTCGGCTATCCTTGGAGCCACGACGGACCCGGCGACGGGGGCGCGGGGGGCTTGACTCTCCCACAGAGAGAAATCGCGAGGGTTGTGCATGGCCAAGGCGAGGCAGGTGGGCGGCGCGGGGCGCGCCGGTGAGCCGCGGATCGTCATCATCGGCGCCGGCCCGACCGGGCTGGGGGCCGGCTACCGGCTCCAGGAACTGGGGTACACGAACTTTCAGATCTATGAGCGGCACGCCTTTGTCGGCGGGCTGGCGCACAGCGTCACTGACGAACAGGGGTTCACGTGGGACATCGGGGGGCACGTGATGTTCAGCCACTACTCGTACTACGACGCCTGCTTCGACCGGATGATGGGCGACGAGTTCATGCTCAACGACCGGGAGTCGTGGGTGCGCATGTGCGGCACGTGGGTGCCGTACCCCTTCCAGAACAACGTGCGGTACCTGCCCAAGGAGATCGCCTACGAGTGCCTGTCGGGGCTGATCAAGGCGCAGACGGGCCAGGGGCGGATCAAGTCGCCGGCCGAGGCGCGCAACTTCGGCGAGTTCATCGACGCGGTCTTCGGGGCGGGGATCGGGCGGTGGTTCATGCGCCCGTACAACTTCAAGGTCTGGGCCCACGAGCCCGAGATGATGAACAAGGCGTGGATCGGCGAGCGCGTTGCCGTCATCGACATCGACCGCGCCCTGCGCAACGTCTTGCTCGGCCAGGACGACTACGGGTGGGGGCCCAACAACCGTTTCAAGTTCCCGCTGCGCGGCGGGACGGGGGAGTTCTACCGGCGGATGGGCGAGCACCTGGGGATCGCCGGCCGCTCGCCGACCGGGCGCATCCGGCTAGGAAAAGGCGTCGATTTCGTCGATGTCGACCGCAAGGAGGTGCACTTCACCGACGGCCAGGTGGAGCGGTACGACATCCTTATCAGCGCCATGCCGCTGGACGTGCTGTGCCGCGACGTGCTGGTGGGCGGGGACGGCAGGGGGGCCCGTTCGCCGCGCCGGCGCGCGGGGGAGGCCCTGGTGCAGGTCCGTCGGACCGCGACGCGCCTGCGCCACTCGGGCGGGCACATGGTGGGCATCGGCGTGCGGCGCGACGGCGGCACGCCCAGCACCCGGTCGTGGATGTACTTCCCGGAGGACAACTGCCCCTTCTACCGCGCCACCTTCCTGAGCAACTACTCGCCCCACATGACCCCCGACCGCTCCAGGTACTACTCCTTCCTCTGCGAGACGAGCGTCAGCGAGTTCAAGCCCGTGGACGAGGGGAGCATCGTCGAGGCGACGATCCGCGGGCTGGAGAACACGGGCCTGCTCGGGCCGGGGGAGCGGGCCAACATCGTCAGCACCTGGCACCACTACGCCGACTACTCGTACCCCACGCCGACGGTGGACCGCGACGAAATCCTGGCCGAGGTGATCCCGTGGTTGGAGGAGCGCCAGATCTACAGCCGGGGGCGCTTCGGGATGTGGAAGTACGAGGTGAGCAACACGGACCACACGCTGATGCAGGGCGTGGAGTTGGTTAACCGCCTGTTGCGCGGGGAGGCGGAGACCACGATCGGGATGGTGTACCGCGTGACGGAGGACGGCCGGCAGGCGGCGATCCACGAGCGGAGCCCGCTGGCGGGTTCGGGCGAGAAGCGGCTGGCCACCGAGGGTGTGGAACCCAAGGTCATCGTACGGGCCGCGAGCGCGGGGGACGTTCACGAGGCGGACCTGGCCGAAGAAGAACTGGGGGTCACGCAGGCCCGGGCGCCGGGCGAGCGGGGCGGATAGCGGCGCGAGTCATGGCGCCGGCCGGGACCGGATGGCTACCGGGATCTGGTCGAACGCATCCTTGGCCTGGCCTTGAAGTTCGGCGCGGCTGCGCAGGTGTGCGACCGCCTCCGTCATCGCCTGGATTCGCAGTCGCAACCCGGGAGCAGCAGGACGAAAAAGGCGAGCCCCAGGCCGGCAAGAGCCGACGTAGCCCGGTGTCGGGCGGCAGCGGAACTGGCCATCGGCGCGAGCGGGCAGAGGGACATGCCAAAGGAAATACCGGCATTCATCCTATCCGGCGCACGGACGGCCCGCGGCCTACGTAGAAGAGAGTTGGCTATTGACAGGGCCACCGGGGCGCGTCAAGGTGGCAGGGTCGGGGCGAGGGGCGATCTGGGGGATGGGAAAGGCGGACGGTGTATGGCTAGGGATGTCGGTGATCGGACGGGTGCCGCGTGGGCGCTGGCGGCCGGGCTGGCGGTGGCTGGGGCGGCGCTGTGGGCCGGCGGGTGCGCGGGCACGGCCGGGGGGCGCGGGGGGGCGGAACGGCCCACGGTAGGGGCGTCGGCAGCGGAGACCGTGGCCGCGCGGGGCGGGGCCATCGAACTGGAGTTCTACGACGAGCTCGAGGCGCGGCCGTTGGTGAGCGAAGACGATGCGCTGCATGCGGTCCTGCTGCTGGGGACATGGTCGAGTGGGGCGGACTTTGCGCGCCGGGTCGAATACGCCAAGCGACTGGGGTGGCTGGATGAATCCTTCAACCGGTCCGGGCACGACGCGGTGACGGTTGGCGAGGTCGCCATGCTGCTGGAACGGTTGATGGGCCAGAAGCCGGCATCGCCGACTGACGCGCTGGAGCGCCTGCGGAAGCGGGGGATGATCCCGCCCGAGGTTCAGGAGAATCAGGGCCTGACCGGCGCGCAAATGCGGTGGCTGCTGGCAGAAGTGGACGATGTCATCGGGTCGAAACGGGTCGCCACGCTGGAGCCCGAGGAGGCCGGCGCGGCGGGGGGCGCGCCCGCTGAAACGCCGCCGGCGCCGGACCGACTTGAGGTTGGTGGCACCCCTCTGTCATCCGCGGAGGCATCGGAGGCGCCCGCACCGCCGCCCGTATCCAAGCCGGCCAACGTGCCGGCAGCGCGCTCCGAACCGCTGCCCGAGGTGCCGCTGAGACTGGCTTCGCCCGCGGCGGCGTTGGAATCGAAGCCACCGAGGATCGAACCTCCAATGGCCGAAGCACTCAGGGCGGAACCGCCCCCCGCCGAAGTCAAGAGGCCGGAGCCACTGAAGCCGGAGAGTGCGCCGCTGCCGCCCAAGCCCGAAGCCACACCTGCCAAGCCGGAAGCGCCGCGGCCACCGCCGCCGAAGGCCGAGCCGGTCAAGGCAGTTCCCTGGACCAGCGGTCAGCCATTGCGGAAGCCAAAGACACCGGGGGTCTGACGGACGTGGGGCCGCGAGGCGCACCGCCAGAAGTGGGGATACATTGGGCGGACGCGACGGCGCGAGACTGGAGACAGACTCGATGATCGCAGGTCGGACACGGATCGCGGGGTTGGCGGCGGTCGCGATGGTGACGTGGCTGAGCCCCTGCGCCGCCGTGGGGCAGACGGAGCCCGCCAAGCCGGCGGCGACGCCGGCGGCGACCAAGAAGCCCGTGCGCCGGCCGGCGATCGACCTGGAGCAAAAGGCCCGCGAGGTGCGCCCAGGGCAGATTGTCCCGGGCGCACCGGCACCGAAGGCGGAGGCGGCGCCCCAGCCGCCC
>JBGPGM010000141.1:0-6261 GCA_041483855.1 Phycisphaerae bacterium
GTTCAATGTCATCCCCATCCTGGGATCGCTCGTGTCGATCGCCATCACAATCTTCTTTTTCGCCCCGCTTCAGGCGGGGCTGGCGTACCTGGGCGTGAAGGCCTGCCGCCGCGAGCCGCTGGGGGTCGCCGGCCTGGGGGGGCCCGGACCTGATCGAGTCGATGAAGATCAGTTGGCGGATTACCCGGCGCGACTGGGCGATGCTCGTCCTGTTGAACATCCTCAACGGGCTGATCGTGATCGGCTCGCTGGTCCTTTTGCTCATCGGCGCACTGCTGCTGGGGGCGCCGCTGGTGATCGCGGTGTCCGGCGCGGCGTACGGCCTAGTGATCGCACCGTACTTCTCGGCGCGGTGCCTAGCGTGCGGCTACGACCTGACGGGGCTGGTGTCGGACCGGTGCCCGGAGTGCGGGACGCCGGTCGGAGAAGAGCCGGGCAAACCGCCGGCGGGACCGGAGCAGCCGTGGCATGGCAGGCGGGGGCTCTAGCGCTGCACCGGAGTCGCGGGGGGCTCTTGTGGTGCCGCGGTCAGCATCTGGGTCGGCGCGCCGATGAGCGCGCGCCCCGGAAGCACGCTGCCGCACTCGGGGCAGTTCGCGGCCGGGATCGTCCGCACGTCGTAGCCGCAGTGAGGGCACCAGCCGTACACGCCGCGCAGGCAGCGTTCGACGAGGCGGCCGCCGCCGCTGAGCAGGTAGAAGCCAAAGCCCGCCTGCAGGAGGAGTCCGACGATGCTTCCGACCCAACCGAAGTAACCCGACCACCCATACTGGGACCAGTTTCCAGTCAGAAGTGTGTCAATGACGTGGACCGTGCTCATGAGAGCATGGGGCAGCGAGAGCCCGATCAGGAGGATTCCGATCGCACGCACCAACAGTCGGAACCATGAGTAGTCAATCATGCCCGGTCTCCTTGGCGATGACTCCTACCAGGCGGAATGTGCCGCCCGTGACCATGTGAGCGCCCGCCAGGAAGCCGGCGATGGGCGTGCCGTAATCGACTAGGAATCGGGAGGTATCTCGCCAGTTCATCCAGTAGAACACGGCGCTGACCGGGTCCTTGAGCAGGCCGCCAGGGGTCACGAACGGCCACAGAGAGCCGTTTATGGCGTCGATCAGCGTAGCCACGCCCTCGACAGTCCGCGGCAAGCACAGCCCCACGAGCAATAGCCCCGTTGCTCGCAGCACCAGCCGGGCCTGAACTCGCGGGTGCATGGTTCCGTGAGTCTAACGCAACCACGCGTCCTCAAACCGCATCCCCTCGGCGATGGTGGCCGCGGGGCCGGTCTCGATCATCCCGGCGACGGGATAGGCGCAGTAGTCAGGGGAGAACGAGCCGGCGGGGCGGTGGTTGCCGCTGAGGCCCAGGCCGCCGAAGGGGAGTTTGCTGCTGGCACCGGCGGTGCCGGTGTTGACGTTGATGCAGCCGGCGCGGGCCTCGAAGAGGAAGCGGCGGATCAGGGTCTCGTCGTGCGTGAAGATCGACGCGACCAGGCCGTAGCGGGTCGCGTTGCACTGCTCGATCGCCTCGTCGGCGGAGCGCACGACGCACAGTCGCAACAGCGGGCCGAAGACCTCGACATCGCAGCCGGCGCCGCCCTGTTCGTCCGGCGCGAACCGATCGACACGCATCACTCCCGGCGTCACATACCAGCCCCCGGCCGTCTCGCTCCCCTCCGGCCCTTCCATCGCGCTGGACTCCACGAGCACGTCACCGGCGCGGCGCGCCCACTCGGCCTGCGTGCGCAGAACGGACGCGCGGGCGGCCTCGCTGATGATCGGGCCCATGAAGACGGGGTGGCCGGCGCGCGGGTCGCCGACGATCAGGCTGGCCGCGGCCTTGCAGATCGCGGGGATCAGGCGCGCGGCGACGGCCTCGTGGAGGACAACACGGCGGGTGCAGGTGCAGCGCTGGCCGGTCGTGTTGAATGCGCAGCGGACGATCTCGATCGCGACCTGCCTGAGGTCCGCGTCGGGCATGACCACGGCCGCATTGTTGCCGCCCATCTCCAGGGCGACGATGCGCCCGGGGCGGTCGAGGTTCGCCTCCAGGATTTTGCGTCCCACGGGCCACGAGCCGGTGAAGAGGATGCCGTCGATGCCGTCATCGGTAACGAGGCGCGCGGCGATGTCCGCGCCGCCCTGTACGACGTTCATGATCCCAGCATCGCGCCATCCCTCCGCTTCGAGGGCCTCCTGGAAGAGTTCGCCCAGCAGTTGGCCTACGCCAGGGGCCTTGTCGCTCGGCTTGAAAACGACGGTGTTGCCCATCGCCAAGGCCGGGACGATGTGCCCGTTGGGCAGGTGGGCCGGGAAGTTGAACGGGCCGATGACGGCCATGACGCCGTGAGGACGGAACCAGCAGCGCCCGGCCCGCGTGTCGGCGAGTTTCAGTTCGTACCCCGCGACGCGCCGTAACCCCCCCACCCCCCCCACTTCCGTCTGGTCGAGCGTGATGTCCACCTTGCTGGACAGCAGGCCCGCCTCGGCTCGCGCCTCCCACAGAACCTTGCCGGTCTCGTCGCAGATCAGGTCGGCCATCTCCCCGGCCCGGGCCTTGCAGACCTGAGCGAAGCGGCGCAGCACGGCGAAGCGCTTCTCCGCGGGCGCCGAGGCCCAGGCGGGCAGGGCGTGGCGCGCGGCCTGAACGGCGGCGGGAACGTGGTCCGGCCGCGATTGGCCCGACCAGACGACCCGGTCCGGATGCGCGGGATTTCGAGAAGTGATTAGCCCCCCAGCGCCCCCACTGCCAGCCGGCACGAGTTCAACCCACTCGCCCCCGATCAGGTCCGCGCCAGCGCGGGTGAGGGACGGATGCCGCCCCGGCGCACCGCTCACCGCGCGGCCCTCCGCTTGGCGGCGCCGCCGCCCTTGGCGGGCTTGGCACGCCGGGCCGAACCGTTATTCCCGGCACGCGCGGCAGTTGGCCGGAGGCTCTCGAACGGCGTTACGCCGACGGCCATCCCGGGCTCGGCCCGGAGCAGCGTGAGCGTGGCCTTCGTCAGGCGCACACGCCCGGCCCGGTCCTCCATGTAGGCAGCGTCCGTGCCGCGGAACTCGCCATCGCCGTCCAGCACGCTGACGATGCCGTGCATCGTCATGGCGCCGGGCGCGGCCGCGCTGCCCAGCGTGGATCGCCTGGTCCGCTGCACGACCCAGAGAGAGTCGGTGTCGGCCTCGAGGTTGGGCCCGCCGTCGAAGGGGTCGATCCGGTCGTTGTACCGGAAGCCGAGCCGTTCGAGCATGCGCCGGGCGGGGATGGTCTCCGGGCCGACCTGGGCGATGACCGACCGGGCCTCGGGGGGCAGGAGTGTCAGGTAGATCTCCTCGCGCGGCAGCAGGCTGGTGATGAACTCTTTGGAGTACTGGCAGAAGCGGTCGGCCTCGGTGTAGGTGAGGTTGATGAACCGACGGCCGAGGTACTCCCAGAGCGTGTTGCGCCCGTCGGGAGTGATCGCCCCCATCATCTCCGCCAACACCCGGTCGGCGAAGCGGCGCCGGTGCAACGCGATGAAATGGAATCGGACGAAACTGAGCAGGCGGCCCAGTTTCATCTTGTGGCTGCGGAACGACGGTTGGAGGATCAAGCCGCCGATCTCGGTCGGGCCGGTCTCGTCCAGGACCAGCTTGGCGACGACGTGCGTGGCGCCGACCTGGAGGGTCTTGCTGAACATCTCGCGGGGCGACAGCTGGAAGCAGACGTTGGGCTGGCCGGGGCCGCCGATGCGGGCGATCAGCTGCGACGTGCCCAGGACCGAGCCGGACTCGGTGTCCTCGAGCGTGAACATGAACAGGTCCGAGCGGTCCCGTCCCCCGCCAGCGTCTGGCGCGGCGGTCGGCTCGGCCAAGGCCCGCACGAAGCATTCGCGGCTCCACATCACCTTCTCCGCGATGATGTCGCGGTCCGCGGGGAGGTTGATGAAGTGCACCATCTTCGCCAGCTTGAGCAGCGTCGGGACGTCTTCGACATTGGACCGCCGGATCAGGAACATGCCGTGCCCTCGCGCTTGCCGATCGCCTTCGCCGCGCCCCCCCACCCCCCACCCTCCCACTGCCGCGTCGCCTCAGGCCTCGGCGGCCGCCTTCGCCAGCCCCATTTCCACGCACTCGAAGACGCGGGCCCAGTCCTTCTCCTGGAAGACACCCAGCGGCGGGAGCATCCGCACGTGGAAGGGGCCGTGCCCGCAATAGAAGGTGATGACACCCGCGTCAAAGAGGTGATTGCAGGCCTTCGTCACCGCATCCTTCCTGCCGCCGAAGGGCGTGAACCTCATCATCCCGCCGGTGCCGCCGGCGATGTCCGTCACCTCGTAGGGCGGCTGGGGAGCCGGGAACCACTGGGGGTGATTGGCCGCCAGGGCCCTGACCTGCTTGACGAACTGCGCGTAGTGGCGGGCGTTCGAGCCGGCCGGGCCGTAGTACGATCCGTCGCGCAGGCGCTCGATGACGCGCTTGCCGACCTTGTAGGCCACGCCGGAACTGGTGAACGTGCCGCTGAGCAGACCGGGGCCGGGGTTGTAGTCCTCGGTGTACAGCGTGGCGCACACCTGCGTCATCTTGCCGATACAGAACAGATCGACGTACTCGCCGAGGTTGAGCGTCTCGTAGGCGAACATCCGCTCGGTACGCCCGAATGTCTGGATCTCGTCGTCCCACACGGCGATCTTCTCGGCCTTGCACACGTCCATGAGCGCCTTGAAGAAGTCGCGCGGGGCGGTGTTGAACCCGCCCTCGCCCTGGATGAGCTCGAAGATAAAGCAGGCGTGCTGCCTGGGGTAACGCTCGATGTACTCGCGCAGCCGGGCGACAGCTCCGTCGATGTACTTGGCCCGACCGATCCGCGCCGCCTCGGCCGGGTCGTAGAAAGGCATGTAGTCCACCGGCGTCGTCAGCGGGATCCCCACGCGGTAGGCGGCGGTGTCGCCGATCTGGCTCATGGTCACGGACCGGCCCATGAAACAGTCCTTGAAGGCGATGACTCGCCCGGCGGGGGCGTGCTTCTGGTAGCACACCTTCAACGCGTTCTCGTTGGCCATGCAGCCGGAGGTGGCGCAGAAGCAGTACTTCAGGCGGCTGTTCTTGCGGGCCTCGGCCAGCAACGTCTCGGCGAACTCGTAGGCCTCGAAGTTGCCCTGGAGGTTGCCGTGCATGACGAAGTCGCCCAGGGACCCCTCGATGGACGCCTCGATCGTCTCCGGGTCCGAGTGCCCGAAGAAGTTGACGCCGATGCCCGTGATCATGTCCCACTTGACCGAGCCGTCCATGAGCTCGACGAGCGCCCCGTTGCCGATGCCCGAGCCGAGGTAGGGATAGAGCAGGGCGCGCCCGCGCGTGTCGGCGGCGCGCTGCATGAAGGCCTTGTACTGCTCCTTGAGCCCCGCGGCCGGAGGCCGGATGTCGGTAATGCGGGCCGAGCGGGCCCTCACCTCGGCGAGGATCTGGCTGATCGCCGCGCGAACAACCGGGCTGCCGGCCAGGTCGTTGCCGTTGGTCCGAGGCGCGGCGGCGGGCTTCATGGTCTGGGTCATGGTGAATCCTTGGAGGCGCGGGGGACCGAATCATCTCCATCGACCTGAATGGGGGCCGGGGAGCGGCGTGCCCGGCGGTGGCGCGGAATGGCCTCTTATCGGTCCACCCGTGCCTGGGCTTCCAAGGCTTCGGCGTCAGGCGAGGGCTTGGGGCGCGAGGTTCAGGCGCATTATCAGGACCGCCAGCATCTGGCACCGTTCCACAAGGCTGGGCAGGTCGATCCATTCCTGGGGCGTGTGCAGGCCGCCGCCGCGCACGCCCACGGTGTCGATGCAGGCCAGGCCGGCCTCCTGCATGAGGTTGCCGTCACATACACCGGCAGTCTTGCCGAAGGGGAGTCGCTGGCCAAGGTCCGCGGCGACGGCCCGGGCGAGGTGGGCGAGCCGCTGGGTTCCGGCTGTGAGCGGTTTGGCCGCGCGGTTGAAGGCGCGATTGACGGTGGCTGTGCAGCCCGCCGCGGCCGCAGCGTGCCGGAGCGCGTCGAGACGGTTGTCGAGTACGCCGGACGCCGCGCCGTCAGGGAAGCGGACGTTCCCCCAGGCGCGGGCGCGGTCCGGGACGACGTTCGTGGCCGCGCCCCCGTCGATTGGGCCGACGTTGGCGATCAAGCCGCGGTCGGGGTCGGAGATCGCCGCCACTTCGATGAGACAACGGGCCAGGCCGGTGACCGCGGAGACGCCGGACGTAAAGTCGCGCCCGACGTGGGCCGCCTTGCCGCGGACTTCGATCAGGA
>JBGPGM010000142.1:0-6190 GCA_041483855.1 Phycisphaerae bacterium
AGCACGAAGCGCCGGCACTCCTCGTCGGAGAAGCGGTCCAGTTCGCGAAAGCCGCGGTATACCTTGGCGAAAGGCACGCGGATCGGCAACTTCATCGGTCCGCCCCCCCCGCTCCGCCCTCTGCCCCTCCGGCGCCCCCGGCCCTCCCCTGCCGCGCTTCCTTCTGAACCTGCCCACCCTCCGGCGATGGGCGCACGCCGGGGCGCAGGCGGCCGTACCACCTCGGCGGCGGAGCGGCATCCGCCCTCTCCCCAGGCCGGGCCAGCGGCGACACCGGCGGCGGCACCCCTCCGCCACGCCCCTTGACGGCCAGGTCCTCGGCCGTGAGGTTGATCTCGTGAAGCCCCACGCGGCTGCCGCACTCGGGGCAGGTGACGTACCCCGCCTTGACCTTGAGCCCGATGAGGCTGAAGTCGCAGTACGGGCACCCCGCGCGGTTGAGCATCGCGCGGATCGAACGCAGGATCAGCAGGCGCGCCGTGCCCACCCACGCCATCCACACGATCAGCGCCCCGAACCCCAGCGCCACCGCTATCTTCGCATCCGCCGGCCCGGACATCGTCGCCGGCCACAGCGACGCCAGCAGCACCGCCACCGACCCCGCAATCCCCGCCCACACCAGCAGCGCCGCCGCGCCCGCGCACAGCGGCAGGATCCACATCGCGTCCTCTCGCCGGATCTTGGCCTGCCAGACCAGCCGCTGGCACTCCTCGTCGGAGTAGCCGTCCAGTTCCGGCAAGCGCCGGTAGAACCTGGTCATCAGCGGCCACATCAGGAAGAGTTTACGTCGGCAGGCGAGCCCCCTGCGCCGGCGGGGTACCCGGCCCACCAGGGTCGGTGGCGTGCGATGCACCGCCCGCGCCTCACCGAGCATCGTCCGGTCGCGAGGGCTCCCGTGCCGGGAACAGGTACTCCAGCGCCGCCGGCAGCCGCCTGGCCCACGACGGCTCGTTGTGGACACCTTCCGGATCGACGACCACCTTGCTCCGCCCCTCGTTGAGACCCTTGTTCCACAGCAGCGCCGCGAAGGCCATCACCGCGTCCACATACTTGACGTTCGTCTGGGCGTCCTTCGGGTCCGTCCCCGCCTCCTTGGTCCCGATCCCGACGTACACCCGGAACGGCCACTTGGCCTTGACCCCGAAGAACCGCATCGCCAGCGGCTCGTTCATCGCCAGCGGCGGGCTCTCGGCCAGCACCTTGCCGAAGACCTCGGGGTGCTCCGTGGCCGCGTGCAGCGCGATGATCGCCCCCAGCGAGAACCCCCCGATCCCCGTATTCACGGCGCCCGGCTTGACGCGGAACGCCCGCTCCACGCGCGGCTTGACCTCGTGGATCAGGAAGTCCACGTAGCGGTCCCCTTTGGGCTCGACCCCGTCCATCGCGACGATGGGCAGGTACTCGTTGGTCCGGCCCGCGCCCGCATTGGGGATGGCCACGACGATGATGGGCTCGACCGTGCCTGCGCCGATCCCACTGACGAGCGCCTCGTCCATCCCCCACTCGCCGGGCAGGCCCGGCAACTGCTCGAAGGCCTGGTCGCCGTCCTGGACATACAGCACGGGGTACCGTTGGTCCTGGTTCACCGGCGCGTCGTACTTCGGCGGCAGCCACACCAGCGCCTCGCGCACCATCGCCGGGTCCGCCCCGCCGACCACCTGAAGCCGGCGCAGCGTGCCCCCCGCCACCTTGATCTGCCGGTACCGGTTGAGCCCCTGCGCCGCCGGGGTGGCCGGGTTCTGGTCCTTCCACTTGTACACGACAAACTCGATCACCGGCGGCTCGCCCGGCTTGATCGCCGCTGCATCCAGCAGCGGCAGCATCTTGTTGTCCGGTGTGGAGCCGTCCTGTCGGAGTTCCTCGTTATCCCACGAGCCGCGCGTGAACTTGAATGCCAGGCGCGAGTCGAGCGCCGGCTTGGGCAGAACGATCTGCCACCTGCCGTCGGAGCGGCGGGTCAACCTCTGCTTGGGGTCGGCGGGGTTCCAGCCGTTGTGGCTGGAGGCCAGGTAGATCGGCGACGATTCGTCCGCCTTGTCCGCCTTGTCCTCGACCACGAGGATGAACCCCTGCGCCAGCGACTCTGGCTGCACCTTCGCGCCGGGCTGGACGGACCCGACGCCGCCGGTGTGCATGAACACCGGGTCGGGCTTGCCGCGCGAGCGGTCGATGACCGTCCACAGGGCCGCGACGATCACGACCGGCATCAGCAGCCAGATCACCAGCCCCGTCCGGCTCATCCGCAGCCCTCCGCTCATGGCTGGCGCAAGCATACCGCGCCGGTTTCGGGCCTCGGGGTTCGGGTATCGCGGCGTGCCGTTCGGTGGACGGGGCTTGAGCCGGGCGATTCCTCGCCCGAGCCCGAGGCCCGGTCTCCGAAACCCATCATTTCCCCGCCGCACCGAAGTCCTTGGCCACCTCCGCCCAGTTCACAACGTTCCACCACGCGCCGATGTAGTCCGGTCGCTTGTTCTGGTACTTGAGGTAGTACGCGTGCTCCCAGACATCCAGCCCGAGGATGGGAGTACCCCCGCAGCCGGCTGTGCTCTCGCCCATCAGCGGGTTGTCCTGGTTGGCGGTGGAACAGATGGTGACGTTGTTGTTCTTGACGCACAGCCAGGCCCAGCCGGACCCGAATCGCTTGGTGGCCGCGTCGGCGAACATCTCCTTGAAGTGGTCGAAGGTGCCGAACGACTTGTTCATCGCGTCGGCCAGCGGTCCGGAGGGCTTTCCACCGCCGCCTTTGCCGGCCGGGGCCATGATCTTCCAGAACATCGAGTGGTTGACGTGCCCTCCGGCGTTGTTGCGCACCGCGGTTCGGGCCGTATCTGGGAGTTCCCCCAATTGGGTGATGACTTTTTCGGCGGGGACATCGGCCCACTTCGTGCCTTCCAAGGCCTTGTTGGCGTTGGTCACGTAGGCTTGGTGGTGCTTGTCGTGGTGGATCTCCATCGTGCGGGCGTCGATGTTCGGCTCGAGGGCATCGAACGCATAGGGCAAAGGCGGAAGCGTAAAGGGCATGAGACGGCCTCCTTGTTCAAGTCGTATGTACGGTTTTTAGACGGGTTGTTCCGCGCGGAATTCTTGTTCTCCACTGCCATCTGATGCTTGCGGTCGCCCGCCGCATGAGGTATTCTAGGCCTCTCGCAGTGGCACACGGCTGCTTTCCGGCCTCGGGGGCGACCCCGAGCCTATCCGGGGGGCGAGCAGCGGTCAATGTTGCGTTCCTGAACCCAAAGCCCAGCGGAGCGGGCGGAGTCAGGCATTTGGAGGCCTAGGCGGTGCTAGTCTGTGTGCGGTGATTAACTTGGAGTGATTCCAAAGAGGGGAACAAAACTCGGCTCAACCCGTATACCTCTAGAAGCGGCCCAGACGCCGCGACCGAGTACTCGCGCACGGCCACGCCGGCTTTGGTGGCAGGCTGGGCAGGATGGGTAACTGAAAAAAGCCCACCGCGACCAGGTGCGGCGGTGAATCCGGGCAAACGACAGGCCATCAGAAGTATGTGGGGCCTGTGAGAGTCCGGTCGATGAGCACGATGACCCGCTGGGCCCAAGTGGGACAGCCCCGCCGAGCGGGCCAGGCAGCAAGGAGCAGGTTGCTCCCCGAAAGCGACGCGATGATGAGCAACGTTTCCGTCAAAGGCCCCAGCCCCCTGGAACAGCATCGGCGACGCAGCCGCGTGCAGTTTTCGGCCGCGCCGGGCGGCTCCGGCACGCCGCGCCGCGTCAGGCGGGCGCTGAGCAAGGAGGACGAGAAGCTGCTCGCCGCGATCCTTTCGTCCGAACAGGACTTCATCGACTCGGCGGTGTTCCGTGAGGCGGAGGCCGAGCGCAAGATCTACGACGAAGCGCCGGACGTGGCCAAGCCGGACACGTCATGGTACCACCCGGTGATGGACGACCTGTCCCCGGGCAAGAGCCGGACGGTCAAGAGCGCACAGCAGGTAATCCTCACGGGCGCCGAGGAGCGGATACTGTTCTACCAGTTCAACTACGCCCGCTTCCGCGTGTGGAAACTGCAGGAACTGGTCTGGGGCTCGGAGGCCAAGAAGCCCACCCCCGAGCAGGCCGAGCAGATGCTGCGCTGGTACCGCAAGGCCGAGCGCATCCGCGAGCAGATCGCCGAGACGAACCTTGCCCTGGTACTGGCCATGGCCAAGCGCACCCGCATGAGCGAGGTGGACTTCGCCGACCTGGTCAGCGAGGGGAACATGGCCCTGCTCCGCGCCGTGGACAAGTTCGACGCCGGGCGCGGGTACAAGTTCAGCACCTATGCCTGCCGCGCCATCCTCAAGGCCTTCAGCCGCCAGGGCATGAAGCTGTCCAAGTACCGCCAGCGGTTCCCGACCGACTTCGACCCGAAACTGGAAAAGTCCAACTTCCTGGAGATGAAGCGGGCGGGTTTCGAGAAGGACGCGGCCGAAGAGGTCAGGCGGATCGTCCTGGACAACCGGGCCGACCTGACCGACGTGGAGCGGACGGTGATTGAGCACCGCTTCGGCCTGGAGTCGGGCGACAACGAGAAGCCGATGACCCTTGAGCAGGTCGGGCAGATCATCGGCGTGACCAAGGAGCGGGTGCGCCAGATCCAGAACAAGGCCATGGAGAAGATCCGCCTGGAACTGGAAACGAACTTCCTGGGCACCCGCGTACCCGAGGAAGAGCAGCCGGAGGAACTGGCAGCGCTCAACTGAACCGGCGCGCCGCGACCGTCTCGGTATCCAGTATTTTCTACAAAGGGGTCCGCTTTTAGCGGGCCCCTTTTTTCGCTGACGCGTTCCGCAGTAACCCGCTCTTGCCGGAGGGCGCCGCTCGTCGCTTGGCGATCCTGCCCGTGGAGAATCCTCGCCGGCCCCTCGTTTTTCCGTTGCATGGTGCCCGGTTCATGTTAGACTCGGAGTCCCGGGGGGCGGCAGTTCGGTAAGAGGAGGCTCTCAATGGATACGTGCAGAAGAGGTCATGTATCGGTGCGTTCACTGTGTTTGTCGGTGGCGCTCGCCACCGGGGTACTGGCGGGGGGGCCCAGCGCCAGTGCCCAGCAGGTTCTCGACCAGCCGGGCATTCACGAGCAGGCCAACAAGGCGATGTCGCTGCGGTCGTCGTTGATGGCCAAGCTGGACGTCGACAACCGGCTCGGCATCCCGCTGCGCGTCCAAGTCCCCTTGGGCGACAAGTGGTACACGCTCGACCTGGCGCCGCACTCGGTCCGCGCCGACAACTACCACGCCTATGAGCAGCGCGCCGACGGGCTGCTGCACGAGGTCGCCCCCGGCCCTGTCAACACCTTGCGCGGCACGATCGTCGGGCTGGATGGCAGCGCGGCCGCGGGCGGCCTGATGCCCGACGGCCTTTACTGCCGCGTCATCATGCCCGATGACCGGGATTACTGGATCCAGCCCGTCCCCGCCGGCGTCCAAGGGGCGCTGCCGGGCTCGTACCTCATCTACACGCCGGCCGACGTGGTCCAGGGCAACTGGCACTGCGGCAACGACGATCACCTGCAGGGCATTCACGACCAGGGCATCGCCGGCGGCGCCCCCCGCGGAGGCACGCGCTACACAGCGAACCTCGCCACGGACGCCGACTTCGAGTACTTCTCGGCGTACGGCGGCACGGGCAATGTTAACGCGCGCATCCAACTGGTCATCAACACGGCGAACCTCCAGTACGAGCGTGACGTGGACATCGTCCACGTCATCGGCACGCAGATCGTCCGCACCGCCGAGCCGGACCCCTACTCCTCGACCGACCCGAACACGCTGCTCAACCAGTTCCGCAGCGACTGGAACACCAACCACGCCGGGGTCGTGCGCGACGACGCCCACTTGTACACCGGCAAGCAAATCAACGGCAGCGTCATCGGCATCGCCTTCGTCGGCGTCGTCTGCGACCTGCCCAACGCCTACGGCCTCGTCCAGTCCGACTTCAACAACAACTTCATGAGCGCCACCGACCTGTCCGCCCACGAGATCGGGCACAACTGGAACGCGAACCACTGCACGTGCTCGGACCCGGCGTCCACGATGAACCCCCTTATCACGTCCATCAACCGGTTCACCTTCTCCAGCGCCCCCAACAACATCACGGAGATCACCACCTTCCGCAACAGCCGCACCTGCCTGACCACCGGCGGCGGCGGGCTCGTCCCCGGCAACGACCTGTGCGCCAACGCCACCGTCATCGGCACG
>JBGPGM010000143.1:0-6176 GCA_041483855.1 Phycisphaerae bacterium
CCTTCGATGCCATCCGCCAGGCCCTCGACTCCGCACCCCCCGAACCTGCTGCCGCACCGCCGCTGCCGGCTCATTCGCTCACGACCCAACCGTCCGCGCCCTCCCCCGCTCGACCGGCCGACATCCCTTCCCCGCGCCCCGCAGAGCGCCTCCTCCACATCCACAACTCCTACGTCGTCACCCAGGACGAGCAGGGCATCGTCATCATCGACCAGCACGCCCTCCACGAACGCGTGATGTTCGAGACGCTCATGGCCCGCCTCTCGGCCGGGAGCCTCGAGAGCCAGCGGCTGCTCGTCCCCGCGACCGTCTGCGCCGCCCAGCGCCAGATCGACCGCCTGGCCGAACTGGCCTCGCTGTTCACGCGCATCGGCATCCAGGTCGAGCCCATCGGGCCCGGCGCGCTGGCCGTGCACGCCTTCCCCACCTTCCTCTTCGACCGTTCCGTGGACCCCGGCCCGTTCCTGACCGAACTGCTCGAGCGCGCCGACGACGAGGGCTTCGCCCCGGGCTCCGAGCAGGCCCTGCACGAGGTCGTGGACATGATGGCCTGCAAGGCCGCGGTCAAGGCGGGTGACCGCATGAGCGAATCCGAACTCCGCGACCTGCTGACGCTGCGCGAATCGGTCGAACGCTCCAGCAACTGCCCGCACGGGCGCCCGACGTCGATCCGCATGACGATCCGCGAACTGGACCGCCGCTTCGGCCGATCCTGACCGCGCGCCGCTCCCCCCCGCCTCACGCCTCGTCCAGCAGTTCGACGCTCTGGAACGGCACGCCCGCCAGCATCTCCAGCGACGCGCCCCCGCCCGTCGACACGTGCGAGAACTGCTCCGCGACCCCGAACATCTCCGCCGCGGCCGCCGAATCCCCGCCGCCCACGATCGACACCGCCCCGTTCTTGACCGTGGTCTCGGCGATGACCTTGGCGATGACCATCGTGCCGACTCGGAAAGGCGCCCACTCGAAGACACCCATCGGGCCGTTCCAGACGATCGTCCGCGCCTTGCCCAGTTCCAGCGAGTACCGCACCTGCGTCCTGGGCCCGATGTCCAGCCCCATGTACCCCGCGCCGATCTCCTCACCGTAATCCCGCACGTCCCCGCCGTGCTCGGCGAACAGGTTCGAGCAGATGTGGTCGTGCGGCAGCAGCATCGGCTTGCTCAGCAGCGCCGCCAGGTCCAGGATCCGCTTGGCCTCGACCAGCCTGTCCGTTTCGACGCGGCTGGCGCCCACCCCGTGCCCCGCCGCCTTCAGGAACGTGTACGCCATCGCCCCGCCGATCAGCAGCGAATCCGCCTTGGGAAGTAGGTTCTCGATCACCGGCAACTTGTCCGCTACCTTCGCCCCGCCCAGCACGACCACGAAGGGACGCTTCGGCTTCTTGAGCGCGTCGCTCAGGTACCTTAGTTCCCGTTCCACCAGCAGCCCCACCACCCGCGGCTTGCCCTTCATCGCCAGCGGCACGGCCACCATCGACGCGTCGGGCCGGTGGCAGGTGCCGAAGGCGTCGTTGACGTACAGGTCGCCGTACACCGCCAGTTTCGCCGCGAACGCCGCGTCCCCCTTCTTTTCCGCCCTGTGGAACCGCAGGTTCTCCAGCAGCAGCACCTGGCCGGGCTTCAGGGCCGCCACCGCCGCCGCGGCCGGCCCGTCTACGCAGTCGTTGGACGGGAACAGCACGGCCTTGGCCAGCAGTTGGGCCAGCCGCTCCGCGGCGGGCTTGAGCGACTCACTCGCCTCGTATCCCACGCCCGCGGGCCGGCCCAGGTGCGACATGAGCACCACGCTCGCCCCGTGCTCCAGCGCCGAGCGGATGGTCGGCAGGGCCATGCGGATGCGCCGGTCGTCGGTGATCTTCCCTTCCTCGATGGGCACGTTGAAGTCCACGCGGATCAGGGCGCGCTTGCCCGCCACGTCCACCTCCCGGATCGTCTTCTTGGCCATGGCTCCTCCGTTGGCGCCGCGTGATCGTCAGCGGCCGCGCGAGCGTCCCGATCGAACCAACCGGCTCCCCCGGGCCGCGCCCGCACCGCAGGCCCCCGCTCAGTCCCCGGCCGCGTCGATGATCTGAGCCGCCTTGGCACGGATCTTCGCCGACCCGTCCGTCGCCAGCTTGTCGCGGAGTTTCCGCAAACGTGTGGCGATCGAGGCGTCGATCAACTGGTCGCCGATCTGGAGCTTGAGTCCGCCGATCATCGATCCGTCCACGTAGGGATGTACCACCGGCTCGCGCCCCAGTGCCGCCCGAAGCCGGTCTCGAATGGCCGCCAACTCCCCGCTGCTGACCGGCGAGGCGGTGTACACGTCCACCTCGACCCTCCCGAACGCGTTCTGCACCAGCTGGTCAAAGGCCGCGACGATCGGCGCCAGGTGCCCCAGACGCCCCTTGTCGTTGAGCACGAGCAGGAAGTGGAGGGTCAGATCGCTGAGGCGGCCCTTGAAGATCGTGGCCAGCGAGGCGCCGCGCGCCTTGGCCGGCAGGATGCGCGACGAGAGAAACTCGCTGAACCGCACGTCGGCCCGCGCCAGTTCCATGATCTCCTCGAGTTCCACCAGCGTTTCCTCGATCTTCGCCTGCCCACCCGCCGCCTGCGCCATCTCGAAGAGCGTCTGGGCGTAGATCCTCGATAAGGCGTCCGGTGGTGCTTCGGTCAGGGGCATGGTCTTGAATCCCGGTGCATTCCCGTCCAGCGTACCCGCGTGTGCCCGTCCCTCGTTCCCCAGCCCCAGCCCCGAATCTCGCCGCTCAGTTCCGGCCGATCCCCTTCATCTCGCCGAGCGACTCATCGACCAACCGTTGCTGGTCCCGCGGGCCGATCTCGCGCTGCAGGATCTTGCGCGCCACGGCCGTGGCCAGGTTGGCTGTCTCGTTGTAGATCTCGCTCAGCGCCGCCTTCTTGGCCGATTCGATGTCGCGCCGCACGCGGTCCCGCATCATCGCCAGCTCCGCCTCCGCCTTCGCCTTCAGTTCCGCCGCCAGGGCCTGCTGCTGCGACTTGGCCGTGTCCAGCATCTTCTGCGCCTCCGCCCGCGCCTCGGCCAGGTTCTTTTCGTACTGCTCCAGCGCGGCCTTCGCCTGCTTCTGGGCCATCTCCGCGGCCTCGATCTCGGAGCGGATCTTGTCGGCGCGGGCCGCCAGACCCTGGTTAATCAGCGGCCACGCCTTGGCCTTGAGCACGGCGTACACCACGCCGAATACGAGGAAGGCGGCGATCATCGCCGGCAGGCTCTGCTGCACCCATTCCCACGTCGGCGCAATCAGCAGGCCCTTCTCATGACCGCCCTCGTGGGACGCCGCGCCAGGCGCGCCTTCGGGCCCAGGTTGCGCGCCGAACGCCGGAGTGCCGCCCAGCACGACGGCGAGGGCCACCAGGAACAGCAGGGCGAGCGCGAGTCGAACGGTCCGTCTCATGGGCAACCTCCGCGGCCGTAGCCGCGTGCGTGGCGGAGACCGGCGGCCGGGTCTCCGTCCGTTGCGCGTCGGCATCGCCGGCGCGATCACAGGAACAGGACGAGCACGCCGGCGACCACGGCGAACAGGGTGGCCCCTTCGATCAGGCCGGCGGCGATCAGCATGGTCTGGTTGATGTCGCCCTTGACCTCGGGCTGGCGGGCGATGGACTCGACGGCCCCGCGCCCGACGATGCCGATGCCGATGCCGCCCCCGATGACCGCCAGGCCGCCGGCCAGGACGCCGATGCCCTTGCCGATCTTGATGAAGCCCTCGTCGGCCGCGTAGGCCATGGCCGGACCGAGAAGCATCAGCAGGCCGGTGGCGAGCAGGACGTTCTTGAGCGTCGTGTTCATGGCTGTACCCAGTACCCTTTCTCGAGAAAGAAACCGTGCGAAGGCGTTGCGGCGACGGGCCGCGTCGCGTGAGGGAGTCAGGCGTGCGCGCCGGCGGGCCGGCCAGCGCCCGCAGCGTGGTGGTCATGGGCGTGCGCGTCGTCGTGCCCGTGACTGGAGAGCTGGCCGATGAAGATGGTCGTCAGGAACATGAAGATGAAGGCCTGGAGGACGGCGACGAAGAGTTCCAGGAAATAGATCGCGATGGTGGCGACGACCGCCACGATGGAGATCGGCGCCGAGCCCCAGACCGGCAGGGCGCGAATGGACATGCTGACGAACATGTAGAGCGTGGCGATCAGGACGTGCCCGGCGGTCATGTTGGCGAAGAGACGGATCGCCAGAGCGCCGACCTTGATGAGGAACGTACTGACCAGTTCGATCGGCACCAGCAAGGGCCACATGTAGGGCGGCGCGCCGCCGGTCATGTGTTTCAGGAAGCCGCCGACGCCGAGCGTGCGCAGGCTGTTGATGATGAACACGCTGCCCGCCATCAGCGCCAGCGCCCCGGTCACCCAGATGTTCCCCGTGGCCGTCGCGCCGAACGGGGAGCGGTGGGCCTGGGCCATCGCCGGCGCCGCGAACCCCAGCACCAGCCCGAAGAACTCCAGGATCGGCATCAGGCCCAGCAGGTTGTTGATCAGGATGAAGAAGAACACCGTCCACAGGAACGGCATGAACCGGTCTGTTTTCTCCCGCAGCACCGGGCGGGCGATCGTGTCGCGCAGGTAGACGCAGAAGACCTCGAACAGGTGCGAGCCCGTGTCGGCGGGGATGAACCGGGCGTTGCCGTCCGACGCCGGGCGGGCGCCGATCCGCGCGGCCCAGCGTGGGAAGAAGAGCAGCATGATTGTGCCGGTCAGCACCAGGTTGCCGATGTGCGAGGACCACACCCACCAGCCGTTGACGGTCCAGAACGGGTGATTGACCACGTGGTCCACGGGGTTGTCGGCGGCGCCGAGCGTCAGCATCACGGAGCAGATCGCCATCAGACGGTTCCCGCCTTGCCCGCTGCTTCGGGCGCCGATCGGGTGCCGACGCCGACCCCGAGCCGCGCCCACACGACCCGGATCTCGACGGCCTTCGCCGCCAACCAGCCCCCCAGCAGCGCCGACCAGAACACCACCGGCGCAGGGCCGAGAGCGTACTGCACCGCCAGGCCGACGGCCACCAGCGACACGCCGCGTAGCAGCGACCCGCACAGGACGAGCACCCCCGAGGGCGCCGCGCCCGCGCCAGCGCCCAGGCGGACGAACGATGCGCCCATCGCCGCGGCAATGGCGGAAGTTGCGCCGGCCAGCGCCGCGGTTCGCCAGGTGTCCGAGCCCGACCCCGCGGACAGTGACCCCAGGGCCAATGCCACGAGCCCTGATGCAACGCACGCCGCCACCACGGACCACGCCACCAGGTGGCGGGTCCATGTGCGGGGCACGGGTTGACGGTGCGCTTGGGACATGCTCGCTTGCGTCGGTTGCCGCCCCGCCGGTCGGGCGGGTTTCACGGGGCAGATAGGATAGCCGCGGCCGGCCGGTTCGGCGAGCCGGAGCCGTGTCCCGTCGAACGCTGGTCAGCGCCGGTCGGCCTTGTCGCCGTCGTCGGAAGAGCCTCCCTGGCGCAGGGCCGCTCCCGCCTCGCGCATGAAGCGGTACAGCCCGGCGACGATGCCGATGAGCATTCCCGCGACCAGCAGCCAGGGCTTGGTGCCAAAGGCCCAATCCAGGAGCCATCCCACGCCGCCGGTGACGACGATCGCAAGGACCAGCTCGTATCCCATCGTCCCCATGCGGTACAGCTGCATGACGGCGGGCGCCCGGTCACGGTCCGGCTTTCGCGGCGAATCGGCGGCCATCTTCGATCCCCGAAACCCGATGCCCGCCACCCCTCTTCACGACCCCAACTTCACGTGCGCCATCGTGCTCGCCGCCGCGATCGCTTCCTTGACCTTGGACAGGTTCGTCCCGCCGCCCTGCGCGCTGTCCGGCCGCCCGCCTCCCTTTCCCCCGACCACCTCGGCCGCCTTGCGCACCCACTCCCCCGCGTTGAGCCCCCGCTTGACCATCCCTGCCGGCACCGCCGCCACGATGCTCACCGTCCCGGATTCCTCGTCCGGGCTCAGCAGCATCACCGCCGCCTTGGGGCACACGCTCTGCACCGTGCTCACCGCCGCCTGCAGCGCCTTGCGGTCCGCCCCCGCGTCGATCGTGTTCACGACCACCTCCGCCAGCGATGCCGCCGCCGAATCCGCGATCTGCCGCGCCTGCTTCGTCGCCTCCGCGACGCGACCGGCCGCGGCCTGCTTCTGTGCGCCCTTGACGCGCTCCTGCAAC
>JBGPGM010000144.1:0-6144 GCA_041483855.1 Phycisphaerae bacterium
GCCCATGAACATCAGGTGCTCGAAGAGGTGCGCGAAGCCCGACCGCCCCGGCAGCTCGTCCTTGGCCCCCACGCGGAACCACGTGTTGATCGTCGCCACCGGCAGCGAGTGGTCCACGTGCAGGATCACGACCATCCCGTTCGGCAGCACGTACTTCTCGTACGACACATCCTGGGCGATGGCGGCGGGCACGGGAGCGAGCAGGGCCAGCAGGAGCGAGACGACGGGCAACAGTCGGCGTGTCATGGGGTCTCCGATCGAATCTGTATCCGGGTGGAAGGGTTGGCGGCGATCCATGCGGCCATTCGTGTGGACGCGCGCACCATGGGCTCAACGGTGGGCTCGACGGCTCACCCGTCGCCCGCAAACTACTTCTTGTGATCCTTCTTCAACAGCCCCTTCCCCGTCTTTTTCCCGTCCGTCTGGGACGACGGCGTCGCCGGCGTCTTCGTGGACGCCGTCCGCGGGTTGGCCGCCTTGTCGGCGTCGATGACCTGCTTGACGATCGCCTCCGTCAACGGCTCCTCGCTGCTCCCCGGGAAGCCCTGCCAGCGGACGATCCCGTCGGTGCCGATGATCAGCACGTGCGGTATCCCGCTCACCCCTACCACTTTCTTCATCCGAGCGCTCGAATCGATCGCCATGGAGTACGTCACGCCCTTGTTCTTGATGAACGCCTTGACCGTCTCCTCCTTCTCGTCGCTCACCCCGATCACCACCAGGTCGTCCTTGAACTTCTCCTGGAACTGCTGCAGTTCCGGAACCAGTTTCACGCACGGCCCGCACCACGTCGCCCAGAAGTCGATCAGCACCACCTTCCCCTCCCGCTTGGGCTCGCTGGAGAGCCATTTCTTGACCTCGAACTTCGGCGCGGCCTTCCCGCGCAGGTCGTTCGTGGCGTACAGGTTCTTTGTGACCGCCTGCGGGAACGCCGGCGCCTGCTTGGCGTTCTTGGCCGGGTCGGTCGCGCCCTTCCCGTCCGGGGTGGTCGCGGGCGAGGGCGCCTTGGGCGCGGGGGGCTGCTTGTCCGGCGCATTGGGCGAAGGCTGGCCGAGGACCGGCGCGCCGGCCAGTATCGAAGCGGCGATGGCAAGATGCCAAACGGGACGGGTGAGCATGGGTGGGCCTCCGGTGAGTGGGGGGGGTTCAGACGGAGGAGTGTATGGGGGCGGGGTCACGCGCGGCACGCTGGCGCGGCCCCCTTTCCGGCCCCATGGCCCCGACGGGCCTCACTTCCCCCCCGCGCTGGTCGTCAGCGCCACCGGGCTCGGCTCGGCTTTGGCGGTCTCCACGTGCAGACGCCGCGCCCGGTGCGCGGACCAGTCGGTCACCGCCAGGTCCGGCGCCTGGCGCTTCGCCGTCGCCGGGTGGGCGCGGATGATGTCATACGTGTTGTTCCGCTGCGCCGGCACGAACCCCGCCCCGCGGATGAGGCGGCACAGCACCGCCTCATCCAGGCAGTACGTCGTGCCCGCCGCGGACACCACGTTCTCTTCCATCATTATCGAGCCCATGTCGCTGGCGCCGTACGCCAGGGCGACCTGGCCGAGGTGCGGCCCCATGGTGACCCACGAAGCGCCGATCGAGAAGACGTTGTCCAGGAACAGCCTGGCCACCGCCTGGGTGCGCAGATAGTCCGTGGCGCTGGCCATCCGCACACGCCGGCCGAACTCCGGGTGGGCTTTCGGATCGCCAGTGCCGTCGAGATTCCCCACGGCATCGCCCGGGAACGCCGCCCCGGGCTCGACTTCCTCCGGCCGCTGGCCCCAGTCCTTGACCCGCCCCAGCGGCGTGTTCTCCCGCTGGAACGGCCAGGTGATGAAGGCCTTGTAGTGGCCGCGGGGCGGACAACTGGCGGAGCGTGTGTCGGCGCCGGTCACATCCGCGGCTCCGGTACTCTGCCGCTCGGCCACGCCGCCACTCTCCTGTAACGCCCGATCCTGCCACTGCCGCACCAACCGCAAATGATGCACCCGGTCCGCGTACCCCTCTATGTGCCCGAACATCATCGTCGCGCTGGTGAACATGCCCAGGGTGTGCGCGACGTACATCGTCGTCAGCCATGCCTGAGCGTCGCACTTGCCCAGGCCGATCCTGCGGCGCACCGGATCGGCAAAGATCTCCCCGCCCCCGCCCGGCAGCGAATCCAGCCCCGCATCCTTGAGGCGCACCATCACCCAGCGCAGTTTCTCCTCCAGGCTCGCCCCCGGCGGGTCGAAGAACCGGACGAACTCGACGAACTCGGGCGGGCTGAAGGCGTGGATGTGCACCCGCGGGAACTTCTCCTTGATCGAACGCAAGAGCCGCACGTACCACTCCAGCGGCAGCGCCGGGTTCATGCCCCCTTGCATGAGGATCTGCGTCCCGCCGATGGCGACGAGTTCGGCGATCTTCTCGTGGATCTGCTCCGGGGCCAGCGTGTACGCGTCGTGGTCCTCGGCGTCGCGCCGGAAGGCGCAGAACGTGCAGCGTGCCGAGCAGACGTTCGTGTAGTTGATGTTGCGGTCGATCACGTACGTGCGGAACGTGTCCCCGTGGACGTGCCTGCACCGGGCATCGGCGAACCGTCCAAGCGTGGTCAGCGGGGCATGCCGGAGCAGGTTCAAGCCCTGCTCCGGCGTCAGGCGGGCCTTTGACAGCGCGACGGCCCGCAGCAGACCGGCATCGGCGGCGTCCAGGCGAGGGTGTTCGGGAGGGGGTGTGTAAATGGACATTGAGGTGTTGTATTGGGCCGGGTGGAGGAGGCGGGGGGGGCCGGCTTGTCGAGGGACTTCGGTGGTTTCAAGAATCCGTGAAAGTCAGAGCATAGTGGCCCGGGCCCACAAAAGCCACGGGCTGCTTCCTGCGCCCCTGCCACCGCGCGGGTTCTGCGTTATCGCTCTTTGCGCGTTCCGGACCCGCACAAGCCTCAGCGCCGTTTCTCGAGCCGGGCGCACGTGTTACCGATACACCGCTCTGGGGAACGGTTCCGGCAGCCGCCGGGCCGAGTCATCATGGTGCACCCGATGTCGGCCAGGGTCCAGCTCTCAGGCGCAGTTCGACGGCTTCGCACGTGGGTGACCGCCGCGGCCGGTGTCGTCTGCCTTGCCGCCGCGTTGCAGGTCGGGGTGTTCGGGGCGACTCGCTACACGAATATCCGCTGGACCGACCTGGCGCCGCCGGCCGACCCGGCGGCCGTCAACGTACCGCTCACGGTCATCGAGGACGCTCCGGCGGCGTCGAAGCCACCGGCCCCTGCTCCACCCGGGGCGCCGGCAGTCGCCGCGGTCCATCCCATCGTCGGGCCGGTGCACACTGAAGAACCCGCCAAACCCACGGACGTCAACCGTGCGCAGAGCACCATGGACGCCGTGATGCGGCGCATCAGCGCGGTGGCTGTTGCGGCGGGGGTAATTGCCGCTCCGACGCTTGGCTTGCTGACCATGCTCGGCGTCGTGGTGGCCGGCGGGTCGCGGATTGCCGGCGTCGAGCGGGCCGTGACGGCTTGCACCTGGGCGATTGTCCTGGGGGTGATCTGCGTGCCCTGGGGAGATGCCACCGCCGCGGCAGTCCCGACGGTCTTCTCGTCCTACGGTGCGGTCACGCATGCCAACGACGGCGGGCGGGTGGGCGAGGTCGAACTCCTGGCCCGCTACGCCGTGTTGCCCATCGTGGCGCTCGTCCTGTCGGTCTTGGTGTGCGCGTGGTTCCGCTCGGGTGTCGCCAACGCGGTGCTCCCCAAGGGCCTGACCGCCCAGGAGCGAGCCGCTGAGGAGGAAATGGAAACCATCCGCAACAAGGGCGTGGCCGGGCGCGTACCCCGGGCGCTGGCGGCGCTGAACCAGGTTCTTGACGAGACGGAGAAACCCGCCGAAGGCCAGGTTCCGGACGGGGATGATGCCCAGCCCACCGAGGCGATCTCCCCGTCGCTGCGGCGGCGCGACGCCCCCTCGCCGCGTGTTGCGCCCAAGGGCCGCCCCCTTTGGAGCAAGGACACGGGGGACGGTCTCCAGCGCCCGATCTGACCAGGTGCGTGTGCCCGTGCGGCCGTGGTTTGGCTGCATCCCACGCCCTATCTCCCATCCTGCCGCTACCTACGGGCGCGGGTGATACCGCCGCTGCACATCCTTCAGGCGGTTCGAGTCCAGGTGCGTGTAGATCTGGGTCGTGCTGATGTCCGCGTGCCCGAGCAGTTCCTGCACCACCCGCAGGTCCGCCCCGCCGGCGAGCAGATGGGTTGCGAACGAGTGGCGGAGCACGTGGGGATGCACGCCGTGCAGCCCGGCGGTCGCGGCGTGCTTCTTGACCAGTTGCCACACGGCGACCCGTTCCAGCGGACGGCCCGTGCGTGACAGCAGGAGCCGGCCCTTGTCGCGCCCACCGAACCGGGCCAGCAGAGGGCGGCAATCGCGCCGGTACACCTGAACCGCGTCCAGGGCCGGCCTGCCCACCGGCACGAGTCGCTGCTTGCCGCCCTTGCCTGTAACCAGCACGACGCCCAGGGCCTCGTGCAGGTCGGTGGCCGGCAGATCGGCGACCTCGGAGGCTCGCAGCCCGCAGGCGTACATGAGTTCCAGCATGGCCCGGTCGCGGAGGTGCAGAGGGGGTGGCGGCGGCCCGGGCGCACCGCTCGAACCGACTGTCGGCTGCGCCGGCTGCGGGGCGTCGAGGAGCGCCTTGACCTGGCGGGGGCTGAGCAGGCCGGGCAAGCGTCGCCAACGGGTTGGACGCTCCAGGAAGTCCGCGGGGTTATCGGACAGTGCGCCGGTTGACAGCAACCATCGAAAGAACACCCTGATCGTGGCCAGGTGACGCGTCACGGACGATGCGGACAGCTGATGATCGGCCCGCAGCCGCGCCAAGTGATCGGCCAACTGACGGGGCGTGATCTGGTCGGGGCTCTGGCACCCGCGCGGACCCAGGTCGGCCAGCAGGTCCCGCAGGTCGCGTCCGTAGGCGGCCAGGGTGTTGGTGGCCAGCCCGCATTCGACCCTGAGGAAGCCGAGGAACGCCGCGCGGAACCGGTCCAGGGGCGGGGCGTCCGTAGCGGCGTGCCGGGCCGGGGCGGGCGGGCGGCGTCGGGGAGGGGCGATGGCTCGGGACATTCCGGTGAAGATCGGCAGGGCCGGTGGGCGGGCGCGAAAGAAAACCGCCCCGGGGCGGCCCGGGGCGGTGTGGGTCATGAATCGAGGGGTTCTGGGCGGTCCGGCTTACCGGAGCAGCTGCAGAATCGCCTGCGGGGCCGAGTTGGCCAGCGACAGGATGTTCGTCGAGGCCGCGGAGAGGATCTGGTTGCGGGTCAGTGCGGCGGTCTCAGCGGCGAAGTCCGCGTCACGGATCGCCGACTCGGCGGCCGTGGTGTTCTCGAGCGAGACATTGAGGCTGCGGATGGTGGCGCCGACCGTGTTCTTCTGGAAGGCGCCGATGCGGCCGCGGGCCGAGGAGACCTGGTTGATCGCTTCGGCGACGACCTTCTGAGCCCCGGTGACGTCGCCGGTGGTGATATTGAACTGACGGCCGGAGGCCAGGTCGGACAGGTAGCCCAGGGCGGAGTTGCCCAGCTTGCGGCTGGACACGTCCCGGATGCCCAGGGAGACCTTGCCGGCGATGTCCACGTTGGCCGCCAGCTGGAAGTCAGCGCCGCCGCCGGTGATGGTGAAGGCGTCCACCGAGCCGCGGGCCTGGGCCGTCGCCGCGCTGAAGGTGATCTCGACGTTGAGGAAGTCGGTGTTGATGCGGGCGGTCTTGCCGTCGGAGGTGGCGGCGATGCCGTTGATGGTGGCGACGAGGTCCTGGCCGTTGTCCCGCACGCCGTTGGTAGCGTTGCTGAAGTCCGTGCCGCTGGCCTGGGCGTCGTGGGCGGCCGTGGGCTGGAGCTGGTAGATGCCGACATTCGAGCCCTGGATGTTGGCGGCGTTGATGACCTTGGCCGAGACGAAGGCGTTGGACCCGTAGTTCTGCGAGTCGATGCGGAAGCCGGTGGTGTTGGTCGAGGCGGTCGCGGTGACGCCCGTCACGTTGGTGAACGTGTTGATGGCGGTGACGATCTGAGCGACCGTCGTGCCCGAGGCGAAGGACAACTGGCGGGCGCCGAGGCTGCCGGTGATCTCGATCGTGAACGCGGAGTTGCTCCCGCCGTTGAGGTTGAGCGCGCCGTTGGTGGAC
>JBGPGM010000145.1:0-6111 GCA_041483855.1 Phycisphaerae bacterium
AGACCGACCCCATGCCCAACGAAAACCTCAAGCCCCGTCCGAAGCCGATCGGCGTGGGCGAGACCGCCCCGGACTTCACCCTCAAGGACCAGAATCGCGAGGACTGGACACTCAGCGAGGCCGTCAAGAAGGGCGACGCCGTGCTGTGCTTCTTTCCGCTGGCGTTCACCAGCGTGTGCAGCACCGAGATGAAGTGCGTCAACGACGAGATGGCCAGGTGGCAGGCCAAGGGAGCACAGGTGGTGGGAATCTCGTGCGACTCCTTCGCCGTTCTCAAGGCGTGGGCCGACCAGTTAGGCCTCAAGCAGACGCTGCTGGCGGACATGCACCGGCAGGTGTGCAAGGCGTACGGGCTCTATTGGGCGGAGTTGAACGTCGCCAGCCGTGGGACGGTGGTGATCGGACGGAGCGCCACGGGCGTGGGCAAGGTCAAGTGGGTCCAGGCGCGCGAGCCGTCCAAGGCGATGTCGTTCGACGAGGTGCTGGCGAAGATGGGGTAGCACGCTCGACCCTGAGCGCTGGTCTCACCACCCATACCGGCCGCCATGCCTGTAGCCGCCGTAGAAGTAGACGCCGACACGCGGCGGCGGGGCGTAGTAGTACACCGGCGGCCCGACCACCACAGCCGGCCCGTAGTACCGCGCCGGCGGGCATGGGTCGTACGCGTACGCGGTGTACGAGACCGATTCAACGCACCCGCCCATCGCCATCAGCATCCCGCCCGCCAGCAGGCCCAGACCGATCAGGCCGGCGCGGCGGCTCGTCACGCCGCGAACCATTGAGCCGCTTGCCCGACCATGCACGGCACTCATGCGACTTCCTCCGAAAATCCCCCGTCCCGCACCCCCCCCTCCGGTCAGGCCGCCGATTCCTTGGCGGGCCTGACACACTTGACACTACGACTGACACTATGTCGGCGATCGGGCACGTCCATGTGTATTCGGTTAGGGTGCATGCGGCCGGGGACGTGTCGGCCCGTGCGCTAAACTCCGCCCATGCCCAAGCCCGCTCTCGTCAATACTCCGTTCGTACTGGTCATTCGCGACGGCTGGGGCGAGAACCCCCACCCCGAGCATGACGCGTTCAATGCGGTCAAGCTCGCCCGCACGCCGGCAGCCCACCGCTTGATGGGCGAATATCCGAACACGTTGATCCACACGAGCGGCGAGAATGTCGGCCTGCCGGACGGGACGATGGGTAACTCAGAAGTGGGCCACCAGAACATCGGGGCGGGCCGGGTGGTAGACCAGGAGGCGGTGCGGATCTCCAAGGCCTGCCGCGAGGGGCGGCTGGGCCAGGCGGCGGCGCTGAGCGGTGCGATCGAGCGGGCCCGCAAGGACCGCCGGTACGTTCACCTGATGGGGATCTGCTCCGACGCCGGCGTACACGGGCTGCTGGATCACCTGTACGCGCTGCTGGACCTGTGCAAGAAGATGGGGCAGGCCAAAGTTGCGCTGCACTTATTCACCGACGGGCGCGACACGGGGCCGTGCAGCGGCAAGGGGTTCGTCGAGCAGGTGGAGCAACGGTGCCGCGAGATCGGGGTGGGGACGGTCTCGTCGGTCATCGGGCGGTATTGGGCGATGGACCGCGACTATCGGTGGGAGCGGGTGCAGAAGGCGTACCTGTGCCTGACCGGGCGCGGCGGGCGCGCGGCAGACCTGCCGGTGGCCCCGAGCGCCTTCGAGGCCGTGCAGCGGTCGTACGACCACCCGCTCGAGGGCGCCGGCCAGGCCGGCATGCGCGGCGACGAGTTTGTCACGCCCACGATGATCGGCCGGGACCACGCGGACGCCCTCTCCCGCCGGATCGCCGACGGCGACACGATGGTCTTCTACAACTACCGGGGCGACCGGCCGCGCGAGATCGTGTCGGCCTTCGTGCTGCCGGAGTTCTTCGGCTCGGAGAAGGTCAAGCCGTCGCCGGATACGGGCGCGCGCGGGTTCGACCGTGGGGCAAAGCTGAACGTCGAGTTCGTGACGATGACGGCCTATTCGGAGGCGCTGGCGCCGTACGTGAAAGTGGCGTTCCCGCGCCCGCCCAAGATGGTGAATATCGCGGGCGAGTACTTCTCGAACCTGGGCCTGACGCAGTTCCGCTGCGCCGAGACGGAGAAGTACCCGCACGTGACGTTCTTCTTCAACGACTACCGGGACGAACCGTTCACCGGCGAGCGGAGGGAGAACCCCCAGTCGCCGCGCGTGGCCACGTACGACCTCAAGCCGGAGATGGCGGCGTACGAGGTGCGGGACGCGGTGCTGCGCCGGCTGGCGGCTGCCGTACCCCGGGCCCACGTCGATGTGGAATACGCGCAACTGGACGACGCCGGGGAGTAGGGGAACGTGAGAGCGGCGATCCGGGCGTGCGAGGTGGTGGACGAGTGCGTGGGGGCGATCGTGGACGCGACGCTGGCGCGGGGCGGGTCGCTGATCGTCACCGCCGATCACGGCAACGCCGAGCAGATGTGGGACCCGGGGACGAACGCGCCGCACACGTCGCACACGACCTACGACGTGCCGCTGATCGCCGTGGGGACGGAGCTGCGGGGCCGGTCGCTGCGGGCGGGCGGGCGGCTGGCGGACATCGTGCCCACGGCGCTGGCGATGCTGGGCCTCAAGCAGCCGGCGGAGATGACGGGACGGTCGCTGCTGGCTTGATCGCCGGCGCGCTGGTCACTCCCTGGTCACTCCGGGTCGTCGGGCTCGGGCTCGCTCAGGAGCTTGGCCACCCGGGCCTCGAGCGTCCCGAGGCGCGTCACGGCCGTGTGCAGCCGCCGGTTGATCGCGGCGATCTCCTGCGAGAGTTGTTCCACGGCGCGCTCGGTGAAGGCGGCGTGCTCCTCCAGGCGCGACACGCGGTCGGCGGGAGGGGTCGCCTGGGGCGTGGGCCGGCGGGCGGGTGTGGACATGAACGATGCTAGCCGATGCTGTATTGTGTCGCCGATGAACGATGGACATCGGACGAACGGGTGGTGCGCTGCCGCGGGCGCGGCGTGCGCCGCGCTGCTGGGCCCTGCGGCAGTGTGCGCCGATGACGGGCCGGACCTGCGGTTGACCGAGCACCGGCTGTCGCTCGATATGAGTGCGGCGTACCAGCCCGAGCCCGAGGCGCCCAAGGCCGAGAGCCCGCCCACCGCTCCCTCCACTCCCCGGCCGGGGTTCGGGCGCAGCGGCTCGCAGTGCTGGACCATCGGCACCGGTTGGGCCTTCGACCTGCGCGGCTCCAACGACTTGAATCTGTACGGTGCGTACAGCCTGTTCGTGGCGGACGAACTGGAGCTGGCGCTGGAGGTGGGCGGCTGGTACTTCAACCAGCCCGGGCAGGACACGGGCGGGATCAACGGCAGCATGGTCTTCCGCTGGCACTTCTGGCACGACAAGGACTACGATTGGACCGTCTACAGCGACGTGGGGATCGGCTTTCTGGCGGCCCTGGACGAGGTGCCCGACGGCGGGACAGGGTTCAACTTCACGCCGCGAGCCGGCTTCGGGTACACCAAGGCGATTGGCCAGGAGTGGGGGGGCGGGGCTCGGTGGCTGATCGGCCTGCGCTGGGCGCACGTTTCCAACGGCCGGATCCTTGGGGATTCGCGCAACCCGGCGCGCGAGTCGGTCATGGTCTACACGGGGATCATCTTTCCGTTCTGAGCGCGGGTTGGCGTCACAGGGCCGGCTTGATACCTTCCGCCCAGCAGATCACGTACCAGAGCGCCGCGTCCGGGCGCTGGGCCCAGGGGCCGAGTTCGGCGAGCGCTGCGTCGGCTGTCGGGGCGTCGATGAGTCCCGTGCCCAGGATCGCCTCGCGGGCGCCCCCGAGGATCGCGATGAGGTTCGCAACGACGGCGGCGAAAGCGCTGCCGCCGGGGCAGCCGCCGAAGAAGACGGTGGTGTTGCGGGTTGGCGAGGCTCCCGCGTCGGCCAGCAGGGCGACCAGCTTGCGCCCGATGGCGGGGTCGTTGCCCAGGCGGACGTAGGTCTGGCAGTACGCGCGCCAGAGGGCCGCGACGCCCGGCGGCTCGGGCCAGAGGCGGAGGACATCATGGTCGTCGTCGGCGAGCACGATCCTGCCTCCCGGGCGGACGGCTCGGACCATCTGGCGCACGACTCTGACCGCGTCGGGCACGTGCTCGAGCACGAAGCGCGCGTGCGCCAAGTCGAAGCCGCCCCATTCCTCGGTACGCAGCGGCAGGTCCAGCGCATCGCCGCGGCGGAACTCGGCCAGGGCGCTCTCGCCGGCCTCGGCCGCCCAGAGACGAGCCTGCGCCAGTTGCCGCTCGTCGCGCTCGATCCCCAGGGCGCGCGCCGCCGGGCCCGCGGCACGGGCCATGGCGCGGGTGAACTGCCCCAGGCCGCTGCCGACGTCCAAGATGCGTGCGCCGGGGTCGGGACGGAGCTCCAGCAGCAACGGAGGGTTGATCAGGTCGTTGAGGCGAGAGAGGCGAGCCTGCTCCCGCGGGCCGGCGCCGTGGATGTAGCTCCCCGAGTCGTTCGGCACGGTCATCGACGAGTCCCTTGAGGCCGCGGCGTTTCGGCCACCGGCGAGCTACTTGCTGTCGTGCTGCTTGTGCCAGGTCGCGAGGACCTCGGCCTCGCGCTCGGGCTTGACGCCGGCTCGAAGTTTGGACTGACGCTCCGGCGGCTGGGCTTTGAACCAGTCGAGCGTGGCCTTGACAGTGTCGTCAATGGGACGGAAGGTCAGGCCCGCCTTGATGGCCTTGGCGTTGCTGCGCCGGCCGAAGCCCTTGCTGTCGCCCTCGGAGGGGACCCAGACAGGCATGTCGCCCCACGCGGAAACTTCATTCTCCTCAAGGAAGGCGGCGCCGGCCCACGTGAATGTGGCGTCGCTGCCCGTCACCCTCTTGCACGAGGCGAGAAGGTCGCCGATCGTGAGTGTCTTGTCGGGGCCCAGAGCGTTAAAGACGCCGGTGGTACCGTTCTCGCCCACCCGCACCAGCCACTCGCCCAGGTCGCGGGCGTCGATCAACTGGATCGGGTCGGTGGGCTTGCCGGGAGCAAGGACCTCGCCGCCGCGCTGCACCCGGACCGGCCAGTATGTGAACCTGTCGGAGAAGTCGCCGGGCCCGACGATCAGCCCCGGGCGGACGATGGCGATGCGTCCGGGCATGGCGGCCTCGGCGGCCTGCTCGCACAGGGCTTTGAGGGGACCGTAGTTCAGCGGCTTGCGGTAGTCCTCGTCGGCGGGGTCGGCGATCGTGGCCAGCGGGGCGGTCTCGTCGGCGTCGGGGGTGGCCGAGTCGGCGTAGGCGGAGACGGTCGAGATGAAGATGTAGCGTTCGACGTTCGCAGCCAGCAGCGCCGCGGACGCCTTGACGATCCGGGGCACGTAGCCGGAGGTGTCGATGACGGCGTCCCACTTGCGGCCTTCGAGGGCCTTGAGGCCCTCGTCCTTGATCGGGTCGCGGTCGCCGCGCAGTTTTTCGATGTCCGGGAACAGTTGCGGATTGGTCTTGCCGCGGTTGAAGAGCGTGAGGGTGTGGCCGCGGGCCTTGGCGGACGCGACGATCTGCGGGCCCAGGAACGCCGTGCCGCCGAGGATGAGCAGTTTCTTGCCGGGCGCGCCGCGGCGGGCGCTGGATGTCGCGTCGATCACGGCACGGGCCGGGCCGGAGATCGTGGCCAGCGCCGATGCGCCGGCGGCCATCTTCACGAAATCGCGTCGAGTTGTCGCCATGGTCCGTTCCCCTCGGGGCGCTGTGGTGTGTGGCGCCGCCGTCGAATCCTTGAGCGTGTACCAGCGGGTGGGCCGCCGGTTTCGGGCCGGCAATCGTCGTGCCGGGTGTTTACGGAGCGCTCGCACGCTCCGCGGGCTCCTGCGGCGCCCGGATGAGCGTGCCGCATTCCGGGCACCGGTCCGACGTGAGTTTGTAGAGGGAATAACCGCACTTGGGACAGCCGGGCTCCTCGATCCGCGTGAAAATCCGCAGGTCGCACGTTGCGCAGCGGGTGTCGCCGATCGGGATGGTCTGCTTCTTGTGGCATCGCGGGCACACGATCGTCATGTCGATGAGGGGGCCCGAGCCGGGTTCGTGGTCAATGCGCCGGTTGAGCCGGGCCAGCACCAGCATGGCCAACGTGCCGCACGAGGCGACGA
>JBGPGM010000146.1:0-6087 GCA_041483855.1 Phycisphaerae bacterium
CTTCGGCGAGGGGGTGAACCACTACTTCCACGCGACGCTGCACAACCGGGCGTGCTTCATGCTGGCCGCGTTGACCGGCAACATCGGCCGGTTCGGGGCGGGTGTGATGGCGTGGGCGGGCAACTACAAGGGCGCGATGTTCCAGGCGGCGCCGTGGGCGGGCCCGGGGGTCGCGGTGTACAAGGACGAGGACCCGTTCAACCCGGTCCTGGACGAGAAGGCGACGCCGACGAAGGAGCAGATCAGCCACGCGGCGCTGGGCGAGGAGCCGAGCTACTGGGCGCACGGGGAGCGGATCCTGCGGGTCAAGACGCCCGAGGGCGAGAAGGTGTTCACGGGCACCACTCACCTGCCGTGCCCGACAAAGGCCATCTGGTACAACAACGCGAACTTCATCAACCAGGCCAAGTGGGTGTACGAACTGATCCAGAATGTGCTGCCGCGGTGCGACATGATCGTGGACCAGCAGGTGGAGTGGACGGGCTCTGCGGAGTACGCGGACCTGGTGCTGCCGGCGAACACGTGGGTGGAGTTCCAGGACCTGGAAGTCGGGGGCTCGTGCTCGAACCCGTTCATCCAGGTGTGGGGCGGGCCGATGGGAGGGATCAAGCCGGTGTACGACTCGAAGGACGACGCGATGATCTTCGCGCTCGTCGGCAAGGCCCTGGCGGGCCTGACCAAGGACCAGCGGTTCGCCGACTACTGGAAGTTCGTCCTGGAGGGCAAGAGCAGGGTCTACATCCAGCGGGTCTTTAACTCGTGCATGACGACCCGGGGCAAGGACGGGCCGTACGACGTGGACAAGATGGTGCGCGGCGACTACGGGGCGCCGGGCGTGGCGCTGTGGCTGACGCGTACGTACCCGCGGGTGCCGTTCGTCGAGCAGGTGCGGGACTCGATCCCGTTCTACACCGACTGCGGGAGGCTGGCGACCTACTGCGACCTGGCGGAGGCGATCGACGCGGGCGAGAACCTGATCGTCCATCGCGAGGGGGTGGAGGCCACGCCGTACCTGCCCAACGTCATCGTCTCGAGCAGCCCCTACATCCGGCCCAAGGACCACGGGATCGCGCCGGAGGAGATGGACGCGGACCTTCGGACGGTGCGGAACATCAAGATGCCCTGGGACGAGGTCAAGAAGACGGCAAATCCGTTGTGGAAGCAGGGCTTCCGGTTCTTCTGCTCGACCCCCAAGAGCCGGCACTCGACGCACTCGTCGTGGTCCACCGTGGACTGGCACTGGATCTGGTCGACGAGCTTCTCGGACACGCGCCGGCGCGACAAGCGCCTGCCCGGCGTCGCGGACCGGCAGATCCAGATGAACCCCAGGGCCGCGGCGGACCAGGGCCTGCACGAGGGTGACTACGTCTGGGTGGACGCGAACCCCGCCGACCGGCCGTACCGGGGCTGGAAGGCGGACGACTTCCGGTACCGGGCTTTCCGGTGCATGGTGCGGGTGAAGTTCAACGACGCGCTGCCGTACCACTTCACGATCATGAAACACACGGGCTGGATCGCCACGGAGCGGACGGTCCGGGCGCACGAGAGCCGCCCCGACGGACGGGCCCTGGCGGCGGACACCGGGTACCAGGCCAGTTACCGGTACGGGTCGCACCAGTCGATCACGCGGAGCTGGCTGATGCCGATGCACCAGACGGACACGCTGTTCCACAAGAAGACCGGCGCGATGGGCTTCGTCTTCGGCTTCGACGTGGACAACCACGCGGTGAACACGGTGCCCAAGGAGACGCTGATCCGCGTGACGAAGGCGGAGGACGGCGGGATCGGGGGGCACGGACCGTGGGCGCCGGCGACCAGCGAGTTCGCGCCGGCGAGCGCCGACCCGGCCCTGGCGGCGTACCTGGCGGGGTCGCTGACGGTGGTGAAGAACACTTGAAAGGGACCCGCATGTCGGTCGATGAACATCCCGGCGCCAGGCCGTGGGAGCACCCGTCGGAGCCCGAGCACCCGATGGTGGTCGAGGGCGGCGTGGTGGACGGGGACACGGCGCTGATGCTCCGTTGCCTGGTCGAGGAGTTGATGATGACGGGCATGGCGCCGACGCAGTTGCGGGCGATGTCGCGCGACCGGAGGTACCAGGCGCTGTACGCCGCGCGGGCCGCGCTGGGCGACGCCAGGACGGATGAGATCATCGAGGGGGCGGGCCGGCGCGTGGGCGTGCACCGGCACGCGGTGTGGGAGTCGGCCGACGCCTTCAGGCCGGTCACACTGACGATCAGTTCGCCGGGGCGCGCCGGGACGAAGGAAGGAGCCTGACGATGCCGACGGTGTACAACTGGCAGTTGGGCCGGACGATGCCGTTCCCGTACGAGGACGCGCACCCGCGGACGCAGTTCGCGTTCGTCTTCAACATCAACCGGTGCATCAACTGCCAGACCTGCACGATGGCGTGCAAGAGCACCTGGACCTTCGGCAAGGGCCAGGAGCACATGTGGTGGAACAACGTGGAGACCAAGCCGTTCGGCGGCTACCCGCAGCACTGGGACGCGCGCCTGCTGACTCTGCTGGAGAAGGCTAACCCGGGCAAGCAGGCGTGGGGCGGGGCGGGGCCCAAGGGGCACGAGGCGCCGTACGGCCGGTTCGACGGCAAGACGGTCTTCGAGGCGATCGAGGGTTACGCCGGGCCCGACGGCCCCAAGCGCGCCCTGGGGTACATCCCGACACCCGAGGAGTGGGAGGCGCCCAACATCCACGAGGAGGTGGCGACGGGCCTGGCGTGGAACGGGACCCAGTTCGGCTCGTCGGTGCGCCTGCCCGAGCACAAGGTGTGGTACTTCTACCTGGCGCGGCTGTGCAATCACTGCACGTACGCGGCGTGCCTGGCGGCGTGTCCGCGCCAGGCGATCTACAAGCGGCCCGAGGACGGCATCGTCCTCATCGACCAGTCGCGATGCAACGGATATCAGAAGTGCGTGGAGGCGTGCCCGTACAAGAAATCCATCTACCGGCCCACCACGGGCACGAGCGAGAAGTGCGTGGGCTGCTACCCGCGGATCGAAGGGAAGGACCCGCTGATCTCGCCCAACGGCGAGCCGGCCGAGACGCGCTGCATGACGGCGTGCGTGGGCAAGATCCGCATGCAGGGGCTGGTGACGATCGGCTCGGACGGCAAGTGGGCGGCGGACCCGGCCAACCCGATCTACTACCTCGTGCGGGAACGGCAGGTGGCCCTGCCGCTGTACCCCCAGTTCGGGACGGAGCCCAACGGCTTCTACATCCCGCCGCGATGGGTCCCGCGCGCGTACCTGGAGCAAATGTTCGGTCCCGGCGTCAAGCACGCGATCGAGCAGTACTCGTGCCCGGACCGGGAGCTGCTGGCGGTGCTGCAGTTGTTCCGAACGACGCAGCAGATCATCTTCCGCTTCCAGATCGAGAAGGGCCCGAAGGTGGCGGAGATCGAGGTGACGATGCCGGACGGATCGAGCAAGGTGCAGACGATCTACAACGACACGGTGACCGGCTTCAACAAGTTCGGCAAGGAGGTCGTGCGGGTGACGATCGAGGAGCCGACCTTCGAGCGTCCGGCCGAGCTGCACGCCAACAGCATCTGAAAGGGAGCGAACCATGTCGGACATCCTGACCGACTGGGCGAACAAGGCGGAGGTGGAGTTGTTGGCGCGACAGATGGTCGCCGCGGCGTTGGCGGCGGCGCTGCGTGATCCGCGGGCGCTGGCCGGCCGGGCCGGCGAGTCCGGCAAGGCCTCGGAGGCGGTGCTGGCAGCGTGGGAATGCGTCGGCGCGGCACACGCGGGCGCCGTGGCATCGGACCTGGGGCTCGGGGAGATCCCGCCGGCCAGGGCGGACGCACGCCCGCTGGCCCGGTGGTTGGTGCTGCCACCGGCGGAAAGGGAGCGGGCGTGGGCGATGGTGTTCGGACTGGTGGTGTCGCGCGAGTGCCCTCCGTACGAGACGGAGTACTGCGCGTCCAAGGACGCCACGCACCGGGCGCACCACATGGCCGACATCGCGGGGTTCTTCTACGCATTCGGGGTGGAGCCGGACGCGGCGCACCCTGAGCGCGTGGACCATGTGGCGCTGGGGCTGGCGTTCGTCGCGCTACTGCTGGAGAAACGGGCGCTGTTGGCGGGGGCGGACGGGTATGGGCCCTTGGAGCTGGCGCGGGAGGAGATCTGCCGTGACGCGCTGACGGCGTTCGTGCGCGACCACGTGGTCTGGTGGGTGCCGACGTTCGCGCGGGCGGTAGAGCGGCGGGTCGAGCGGCTGGTCGGCGGCGAGGCCGACACGCCGATCCGGGGCCCGCTGGACACCCTGGCCGGCGTGTGCCGGCTGATGCGGGCGTGGGTCGGGGCCGAGCGGCTGTGGGCGGGTCTGGAGCCGACGCGGCGGGTCGTGGAGCCCAGTGTGTCGATGGAAGGCGTGCTGGACCAGACGTGCGAGGGAGTGTGCGGCGGTTGCCAGCCCCCGGGGGAGTGAACACGGGCCATGTGCCGCGGGGAGGACCGCGATGGACGCCGCTCGGATGTTCGACCTTGGCCAGATGCCCGACCAGGCGTGGCGCCGGCTGGAGCACGGGGCCAACGACCGGGCGGACCCGATGCACCTCGTGACGCTGGCGACGGTGAGCGTGGACTGGCGGCCGGCGGCGCGGATCATGGTGCTGCGCGGTGCGGACCGCGGCTCGGGGCGGGTCTGGTTCCACACGGACCGGCGGTCGCCGAAGGTGACGGACATCCGCGCGAACGCTTGCGTGTGCGCGGTCGGGTACGACGCCCGGGACGGGGTTGAGTTGCGGCTGAGCGCCCGGGCGAGCCTGCACGATTACGATACGCTGGCGGACCGGCAGTGGGAGCAGATCGCGCTGGCGGCGCGGGCCGCGTACGCGACGACCGCGGGGCCCGGCGAGCCGTTGGCGCTACCGGATCCGCGTGTGCCGTGGGGGACGGAAGCGGTGGCGTCGGCGCTCACGGCGCGGGCCAGAGCCAACTTCATGGTGATCGAGTTGGCCGTCGAGACGATTGACTGGTTCCAGGTCGTGGGGATGCGCCAGCAGCGGGCGGTGATGCACGCGGCCTCCCGGTGGGTCCCCACCGCGCTGGCGCCGTAGTGCCGGGCGCGGGCGTCAGGCGCCGCGTGAGCCGGGTTGAGGCAAGGAAGCGTGCCCGTTCCCGCTGGCGTAGGTCCGCCAATCGAATGTCTCGATGAGCGCGTCGATCACCTCGTGGGTCGGGGTCGGTACGCCCAGGCGGCGAGCGTGGTCGATGACCTGACGATTGAGCTGGCCGACTTCGCTCTCGCGCCCGGCGCGGATGTCCTCGACCATGCTGGGCACGTGGAAACCGGCCTCCTCAAGGACTTGCCAGGCGTGCTCGATGAAGTCCGGGCCCAGGTCGAGGCCCTCGGCTTGGGCTACCTGCATGCCCTCGGTCAGCAGGCGCTGGACGATGAGGCGGGACGGGGAGCTGAGCACCTCGCCCACGGCGGTGTTGACCAGGGCCGCGACCGGGTTCGTGGCCGCGTTGATGACGCCCTTGGCCCAGACGCTCCTTTCGATGTCGGGGCGGTACTCGGTGTGGAGGCCGGCGCGCGTAAGCAGGTCGGCGATCCTGCGGCAAACGGGCACATGGGCCTGCTCAAGGCAGCCGATGACGTGAGGCGGGTGGTTCAGAGTGAACTCCATCTCGCCATCGTCGGCGCGCGCCCGCACGCCAACGTTGATCACCATGCGCAGGACGCGAAGGTCGGCCAGCATGGCCATGAGTTGCCGTCCAGGCTCGATGCCGTTCTGGTAACTCACGACGAATGGGGCGCCGGGCTGGTCGCCGACGCGGTCCAAGACGGGGCGCAGTTCGGCGGCGACCTCCGGGATCGCTGTAGTCTTCGTCGCGACGAACACGACGCTCACCCCGCCGACCACAGCGAGATCGTGGATGGATCGGACCACGATCGGATTCGCCGCCGCCTGGATGAGGCCGGAGCAGCGGACGCCGCGCCGAAAGAGGTCTGCGGCCCGTTCGGGGCTGCGGCAGACGACGACGACGGGAACCACTTGGCCCACGATGGCGGCGAGGCTGGCGCCCATGGGGCCGGCGCCAACGATGCCGATGC
>JBGPGM010000147.1:0-6082 GCA_041483855.1 Phycisphaerae bacterium
ACCTGCACGCTGCCGCCCTGGGCGATCTTGGCTCCGTCCACCTTGAAGTCCGTCACGCCCGAGTCGACGTTATTGGTGGTGAAGTCGAAGTTGCCGTTGAGCAGCTTCTTGCCCTGGAACGTCGTGGCCGTCGAGATGCGGTCCACGGTCTGCAGGATCGAGTCGATCTGCAGCTGGTTGGCCTGCTTCTCCGCGTCGCTCAGGCCGGCGGAGCTGGCGCTGGCCGTCAGCAGGCCCTGCAGGTCCGTCAGCAGGCCGCTGACCTCCTGCAGGCCGCCTTCCGCGATGTTCGCGACCTGGTCGGCCCGGTCGGCGTTCGTGATCGCGGCGCCGATCGACGACTTCTCCGCGCGGAGGTTCTCCGACGCGATCAGGCCGGCAGGGTCGTCCTTGCCGCGGTTGATCCGCAGGCCCGTGCTCAGCCGCTCGAGCGACTGGCTCAGGTTGCGCTGGTTGGCGCCCAGGACGTGCTGCGCAATTAGGGATTGGACGTTGCTATTGATCCGGCTCATGAAACCCTCCGTGCACTCGTGTCGGCGTCCGTATCGGGGAACGCCTCCCCGTTTGGCGGGGAAACCTGGCCGCTCACCGCGGCACGACCGTCAGAAGCGCCGGCGGTGAGTGGCCTGTGCGCCCCGCCCGGCATCCGTACCGGGCGCCGAAGTGTCATGGTCCCAGCCGTCAGCGGGTGACGGATGGGGACTGGACGTGCATCGGTAGACGGCGGGCGCGGGTTAAACCGAGTACGACGAAGACGCAGGAGGTTTTTCGGCCCGAACAAATAAAAGCGGCCCCCGCCCATGGGCGGGCGGGGACCGTTCGGGGTTACACGGAGGTTGAGGCGGGTCCGGCGCTACCTGAGCAGTTGCAGCACCTGCTGCGCCTGCTGGTTGGCCAGGGACAGGACCGACGTGCCGGTGCTGGTCAGGATCTGGGCGCGGCTCAGGGCGCTGGTCTCCGCGGCGAAGTCCGCGTCGCGGATCTGCGACTCGCTGGCGGTCAGGTTCTCGACAGCCGCTTGCGCCGAGCGGACGTTGGTCTGCAGGGTGTTGCGCTCAAAGGCGCCCAATCGCCCCCGCACCAGAGAGATCTCGTCGGTGGCACTCACCAGAATGTCGCTGGCGTTCTGGAAGTTGTGCGAGTTGAGATCGTTGGCCCCGCCGGTCTTGATCGAGGAGAGGAACGCCAGGGTGCCGTTGATGAGCGTCCCACCCAGGCGTGACGCCGCGACCGCCGGCAGCGCGATGTTGGTCTGTTGCGACGTGTTGATCTGCCCGCCCAACTGGTACAGAGCCCCGCCGCCGGTGATAAAGAAGGTTGTGCTCGAGCCGTTGGTCGTGGCGAAGGTCTGATCCAGCAGCAGGTCCAGGCTCAGGGAGGTCGAGTTCTGCATCGAGACCTTGAGGCCCGAGCCGTTGGCCAGGGCCCCGTTGACGATGGCGCTCACGTCGCGCCCCTGGTCCCGGTTGGACTGGCTCAGCAGCGGCGTGAGCGTGGGGTCGGAGAAGGAGAACACCGCCGGCACCGGCGCGTTCGACGCCATCTGGTAGGTGTGGAAGAACCCGCCTCCCGGCGGGGCGTCCAGCCGGCGCACCGAGACGAAGTTCGCCGATCCGAACGCCGTTGAGGAGAAGACCAGGCCCGAGGACGCGTCGGCCGCGTTGAGCAGCACCGCCGACACGCCGGTCGCCTGCTTGGTCCGGTTGATGGCCGCGGCGACGCTGGCCAGCGTCTGGCCCGAGAGGATCTGGAGCACCTGCACGCCCAGGGCGCCCGCGACCTCGAGCGTCGTGCTGGAAACGAAGGTGCCGTTGAGCGCGGGGTTGACGTAGTCGCCGCGCATGTAGAGGTTAGCGTGCTGCGCCGAGGCGACGACGGCGACGTCGACCTGGATGTTGCTCTGGCCGGAGAAGTTGGCGCCGTAGACCTGAGTCTTGGCGATGGCGGCGCTGGACAGGCCGGAGAGGACGTAGTCGAGTTCGCCGTTGAGCAGCTTGAGGCCGCCGAAGGAGGTGGAGTTGGAGATGCGGGTGATGGACTCGATGGCCGAGTCGATCTGGAGCTGGTTGGCGGCGCGTTCCTCGTCGCCGACGGCGCCGGTGTTGGCGGCCTCGACGACCAGGCCCTTGATCGAGTTGAGCAGGTCGCTCACCTCGGCCAAGGCGCCCTCGGCGGTGGAGATCACCGACGAGGCGCGTTCGGAGTTGGAGACGGCTTGGTTGAGGCCGGAGATCTCGGCGCGGAGTCGCTCCGAGACGATCAGGCCGGCGGGGTTGTCTGCCCCGCGGTTGATCTGCAGGCCCGTGGACAGGCGCTGCAGGCGGACCTGAAGGTCCTCGTTGGCCCGCGCAAGGTTGGAGCGGGCGATGAGGGCGGCGACGTTGGAGTTGATCCTAGCCATGGCAATCCTCCATGATTGAGGCTAAGGGGACTGGCGGGTTCGGCCCCGCGTCGATCCGTCGAGCGGTGAAAAGGCCGTGGGAACGTTGGTTGGGGGCGGGCGTTGATCCATCGGGGGCGGGTCCATTCAGAGCGGCAGCGGGCTCAGGCCGTGCGTTCCTGGTCGGCGGCCCGGGGAGGGGGTAGGGGAGAAGACTTTTCGTCCGGGGCGCGGATACGGGCGGGCGCGGAGATGCGGTTGCGCATGGCGCCGCCGACGGTCTTGGCAGGTCCCGGGGCGATGGCGCGGCGCAGGACGTCCATGTCGCCGCGGTTGATCTGCGAGGCGCGGTGGTTCTCCGACTTGATGGCCTCGTAGACCTCCTTGCGATGGACGGCGATGCGGGTCGGCGCGGTGATCCCGAGGCGGACCTTGTCCCCCCGGATGTCGACGACGGTGATCTCGATCTCGTCTCCGATCATGATCGTCTCGTCGCGCTGACGTGAGAGAACCAGCATCTGTCGGCTCCTTCCTTGGTTCGGCCGTGCGAGCGCGAAGCGGCGGGAGGGTGCAAAGGGCTGGGAGAGGGCTCACCAGAGGGGCGCCCGCGGGCGTCCGTGCCCGAGGGCTCAAGAAGGCGTAGGCGCGGACCGGCTCTGCTGACCGGCGCGTGCTGGTCACGCGACGGGGCGCACGCCGGGCCGGCGGCGGTCCGGGGGAGGTCAGGCCGACAGGGCCGCGGGCGTCGCGGCACGCTGGCCCAGGCTCACCAGTGGGTGTCGTGTGGTCCATCGTTTCTCGGCGAGAACGAGTTGCTCGGCGCACCGGTTGAGGGTGTTGACGACCAGGGGTCCCTGGAGGTTGCCGGTGAGCGCCTGCTCGACCTTGTTGACGATCACGAAGACCTGGGCGTCCTCCAGACGCGTCAGCCCCAGGTCGCCCATCTGCTCGGGCCGGATCGGCACGGTGTAGTCCGGCACGAACAGGCTCGGGTCCGTCACGACGAACGCCAGGTTCGGATCGTCCACGGACTGCAGCCAGAAGAAGCAGGCGTCGTCCGCCGGCTCCAGCAGGCAGAAGCGTCTGTGCTCGGCGAAGCCCAGAAGCCCCTTGGGGAACGTGATCACGCGGTCCTCCGCGATATCCACGTCTCCGAAACGAGTGGTCCGCACTTGCATGGGTGCGCTCCGGTCTGTTGGCCTTTCATCCTGAATTCACCCGGCTCCATTTGCCGGGCGACATCCTGTCTATCCGAACCCGCGGCCAGGACGGGTCCGGTGGAGTAACTGGTGAGCGGGCCGGCTAGGTCAGGAAGTCCAGCAAGGTGAGGCTCTGGGCCCGCGACCCGCTGGTCAGGCCCGCCTGCAGTTGCGTTCGAAGAAGGTTGAACCGGATCGAGGCATCGGCGAAGTCCAGGTCCTGCATCTGACTCTTGGTCTGCTGATCGAGCACTTTCAGGTCCTCTTGGCGATGCGTCGCGCCTTGGACACGGTTGTCGTACACACCCACCAGGGCTCGCGTTCCGGCGATCCGGTCGGTGTGCTGGTTCAACTGCTCTCCAGCAAGGGTGATGCCAGCGTCGTCGTTCTGGCGCAGCGCGTCGCGCAGGTCCATCAGCGTCGTGAACAGGTTGTTCACGCGCACCGCCGCCCGGTCTTGCGCGACGAATGTTGCGCTCGCGGCGTCGTACACGCCGTTCGTCAGCCCCAGGTCCTCCGCCGCCGCCGAGTTGTTCTGGCGCGTCACCGTGATCGGCCCGGGGTTCGGGCCCAGGGTCTGCGTCAGGGCGATGCCGTTGGCACCGTTGGTCAGCCCCGCCGAGAACGAGCCGGCCGGGATCAGGCCGTTGGTCACGGCCGTCGCGGCCTCGGCGTTGATCCGGGCGATGACCGACTGGACGTTCGTCATGTCCTGCGGCCGCAGGTCCACCGGGAACGAGCTGGCGGGGGGCCCGTTGCCCAGGGTGATGCGGAAGTCCACATCCAGGGCCGGGTTGGGTTGCCCCGTGATGGGGTCGAGCGAGCCGTTGACGATCCGCACGCCGCGACCGTCGTTGAAGTCCGAGATCAGCGTGTTGGCGTCCATGGACCGGATGCCCAGCTGCGTCGCGGTGCCGTTGTTGCCGGGGACCTCCTCGATGGAGAGGGCGGGCCCGGAGACCTCGTTGAAGATGTCGATCCCGGTGCCCGCGCTGTTGACCTGCACGCGCACGCCCTGGGCGTTGCTCTGGATGAGCCTGCGGACGTCGTCGATCGTGCGCGCCGAGGACAGGTCCACGTCCTGGGAGCCGCTGGTCGTGCCGCGCGTGAACCGCAGGCGGATCGACCCCGGCGGCAAGGTCAGGCCCGGGATCGCCGACAGCGGCGTGAGCAGCGTGAGCCGGGGGTTCAGGTCGGCGCCGGCGGCCGAGGTGGCGGAGAACGCTGACTGCGTCAGGCCGAGGTCCTGGGCGGTGGCGCCGGAGCCGGCGTCCGAGAACGTCAGTTGCGGGTTGCTCGGCGCTCCGGTCACGACGTCGATGGACAGCCCCCCGTTCGCGAACGAGACGCCGCCGGGCCCCAGGATGGTCACGGAGTTGGCCGTCTCGTACTGCCGGACGGCCGACGTCAGCGCGTCGGCAACGTTCTGGGCGGTGTCGGCGTTGGTGAGGTCCACCGTCGCGTCCGGCCCGCCGTTGAAGGAGAAATGGACGACGCCGGGTGCGACGCCGAGCCCGCGTGCCCCGTGCAGGTCGGCCAGACGCGTGCTCCCGGTCAGGCCGGGGTTGAGGTCCGCCGTGGAGCGCAGCCGCGCGGAGACCTGCCCGATCGTGTTGTCACCGCCCAGCGTGACGGGGATCTGCTCGCCGATGTCCAGGTCCGTTACCAGCCCGCTGCCCTGGGCGGTGTACTGGTAACCGCCGTTGAGTTGGCGGACCGGCGGGGCGCTCGGTGTCGAGCCCCCGAAGAGGTAAACGCCGTTGGTGGACCGGTTGGCCAGGTCGAAGAGCTGGCGGATCATCGAGTCGATCACGATCGCCTGGTTGCTGCGCGTCGTCGGGTCCGAGTTGACGCCGATCTGGCTCGAGGCGATCGACGAGGCCTCCAGGACCAGGCTGCTGGCGTCCCCCACCGCGGTATCCAGCTGTCCCAGGGCGCCGGCCGCGAACTGCAGGTTGCCCAGCCGCTGGTCGGCGCGCTCCAGGCGGTCGTCCAGCGTGGCGATCGCCGACGCGCGGACGGCGTCATCGCTGGGCCGGTTCACGGCCCGCCCGGTCGCCAGCTGCTCCTGCAGGCCTAGCAGGTCCACGTTCGTGCGCGTGAGCCGGGCCAGGAATAACTGGGAGGCCAGCAGGTTCGGCACGCGCGTGATGTTCGAGGGCAAGGAACTCATGAGAGAGGTCTCGGGTTGGCGGTTCTGGGTCTGGGATTCCGGGCGTCGGGTCCGGCTCCGTTCTTCACACGAACCCCGAACCCCGCCTTTCAGGTGATCAGGCCGATGAGCGTCTGGGTCATCTGGTCCACGACGGAGATGAAGCGGGCCGCGCCCTGGTACTGGCGCTGGTACGTCAGCAGGTTGATTGACTCCTCGTCCACGCTGACGCCGCTGACGGACGAGCGCTGCGCGTCCAGGCTCTGGCGCACCAGCGTTGCCGCGTCGGCGCGGGTCGCCGCGGCCGAGGTCCGCAGGCCGATGTCCTGCACCGCGTCCTGCCAGGCGCCG
>JBGPGM010000148.1:0-6073 GCA_041483855.1 Phycisphaerae bacterium
CAGGCTCACGCCGTCGAGCGCCCGCACGATGGCATCGCCGAGCCGGTAGGTCTTGACGAGGTTCTGGGCCTCGATCATGGTCACCTCTTGGGACGGACGCCGCCGGGGATCGGTCCCATGCCGCCGAAGTTGGGGCGGGCCTGGTCGGCGCGCCAGCGGCTGGCGGCCTCGTTGCCGTAGACGACGCTCTCGCCCTCGGCCAGGCCGTCGGTGACCTCCCAGTGATCGCCGTCGTTGAGGCCGACGCTGACGGGGCGCTCCTTCGCCTGGCCGTCGGGTCCGACGACGGAGACGTAGAGTTTGCCCTGCTTGCGGGTGACGGCCTGGGCGGGCACGACGAGCACGTTGTCCTTCTGGGCCGAGATGATCTGGACGTTGGCGGTCATCTCGGGCTTGAGGAGCGACTTGCGATCGTCGAGCACCTCGATCTTGACCTCGAAGGTGACGACGTTGGTCACGTTGACGCCCTTGGTCGCGATCCGGACCACGGTGCCCTTGAACTTGCGGTCGGGGAAAGCGTCCGCGGTGATGTTGGCCGGCTCGCCGATCCGGACGACGCCGATCTCGCTCTCATCGACCGTCGCCAGGATGTAGATGTGGGACAGGTCGGACACGGTCATGATCGTGGTGCCGCCGCCCACGTTGGTGATCCCCGAGGAGATGATCGTGCCGATCTGGATATTCTGGGCCGAGACGACGCCGTCGATGGGCGAGTTGACGGTCGTGTAGGCCAGCTGCTGCTTGGCGTTGTCCAGGGCGATCTGGTCGGACCGGACCTCGGCCTCGGCCAGCGTGACGTCCTGGCGCTTGACCTCCAGCGCCAGTTCCTGCGTCTTGATCTCCTCCAGCTGCACCTTGACGCTGTCCAGGTCGGCGGCGGCCTGGGCGGCCTCGGTCTCGGCCGCGTCGTATTCCTCCTGCGAGCCGAGTTGCTGCTCGATGAGTTGCCGGCGGCGGTCGGCCTTGGAGCGGGTGTCGCGGGCGCGGATCTCGGCGGAGCGGAGCATGGCGTCGGCGCGGTCGCGGGAGGTCTTGACAGACTGCTCGGCGACGACGAGGTTCTGCCGGGCCTGGGCCAGTTTGGCGGTCGCGATCGAGAGGGAGACGTCCGATTGCTGGACCGCGCGCTGCTGGTCGATCGGGTCCAGCTGCAGCAGCAAGTCGTCCTTCTTGACCGACTGGCTGATGTCGAACGGCAGCTTGATCACCTGGCCGCTGGCGCGGCACTTGATGTCCACGTCCAGGTTCGAGACGACCTTCCCGGTGCTCGAGGCGGCCTGGAAGATCGAGCCGCGCTCCACTGCGGCGGTCGTTGTGGCCGCGGCCTTCGCGGGCTGCGCGCCAGGCCGTCCCCACTCGTAGTAGGCGCCCCCGGCGATCAGGCCGAGCACGACGAGCACACCGATGATTCGCAGGGCCGTCTTCATGCCCGTTCCCTTCGCTCAAGACGGGGGCGCCCGGGCGCGATCCCGCAACAGAATAGGTCGATGATGAGGCAGTGCGCCGAGCCGCCGTTATACCGGTGTCGCGACGGACAGTTGCCCCGGGCGCCGTGAGGGTATTTCCTGCGCCTATTCGGTGCCGACGATCCGGGCGGCTACGGCGTGAACGCCGCGCGGTGGTCGCGGACGTACTGCCCGTTCCCTTCCGGTCCCTCAGCGCAGGCAAGAGTACGGACTAGGCGCCCGATGAACCTCGGGCGCGTGCCGACTCTTCCGCCTTCCCCGATCCGCTACGGACAGCCCGCGAAGAAGGCGGTCAGGAAGTCGAAAAAGTCCTGCGAGTTCACGACGCCGTCGTGGTTGAAGTCCGCGGCGGTCCCGCCGGCGAAGAACGCCGTCAGGAAGTCGAAGAAATCCTGCGAGTTCACAGCACCATCGCCGTTGAAGTCGGCGCGGCACGTCGGGCAGCCGTTCACGATCGCCATGCCGCTCGTCGCTTGCCCGCCCGCCTGCGTGAAGTTGCCCGCCACCACCAGCCGGCTGCCCCACGTGAGCAGCCCGAAGACCGACGGGAACGTGCTCGGCGGGATGCCGCTGCCGCCGACGCCGCCGAAGGCGGGCGCCCACTGGCCGCCGACCAGTTTGGCGAAGTAGTTGACGCCCGGCTGGGCGGTGCCGCCGGAGTAGAGCGCCGGGCCCGTGCCATCGTCGAAGACGGCCAGGCTCGTCGTGCGCCCGCCCATGTCCTGGCCGACCGCGGCCCACGCGGTGCCGTTCCACCGGGCCACGCTGCACTGCGGGAAGCCGGAGACCGAGAGCGAGCTGCCGCCGACGTACAGGGCCGGCGGGTGCGGGCCGGGGCCGTCATCATCGAAGATCGCCATCGCCTCGATGTCCGCGAACGACGAGGTGCCGAAGACGCCGGTGCCGACAGGCTCCCACGCGCTGCCGTTCCATCGCCCGATCATGCCCGACACGCCGCCGATGCTGGTGAACCGACCGCCGGCGTAGAGCCGCTCGCCGGCGCCGTCGTTGAAGACCTTGAGCGCAAAGACGGTGGGCGCAAAGCCGCCGCCGAAGCCCGATCCGACCGGGCTGAAGGCCGCGCCGTTCCATGATGCGATGCCGTTGGCCGTCACGCCGCCGATCGTGGCGAAGCCGCCGCCGATGTAGAGCAGACCGTTCCACCCGGCCAGGGCCCAGACGGCGCCGCTGGGCGAGCCGCCGAGCGTGGACCACGCCGCGCCGTTCCACTGCGCCAGGTGCTGCGTGCCCGCGGCGCCGCCGGCGGTGTCGAAGGATCCGCCGACGAAGAGGTTCTCGCCCGAGCCCGGGTTGAAGGGCGCGGCCGCGGCCACAAAGTAGTTGGTGAAGTTCGAGTAGCAGCCGGCGCCGAGGGGCGACCACGCGTGCGTGATCGGGTTCCAACGGCCGATGCCGCGGATGCTCTGGTTGGCGACCATCGTGAACGATCCCCCGACGTAGAGGGTGTCGCCACCGCCGCCGCCGCTCCAGGCGGCCATGGGGCCGGCGTAGCCGTTGTTGACGCCGGGGTTGCCGATCGTGATATCCCAGGTGGGCTGGCACTGGGCGAGGGCCGAGCCGGTGGTGGAAAGGGCGGCAAGGCCGGCGAGGCCGAGTGCGCACAGAGTCCAAGCACGGGGCGCGGTGGTGGTGCGGTGCAGTTTCATGGGGATACCTCCTCGATGCCAGCATACCGCCCGGAGCGGCGAAATCGATGGGAAAACGATCGAGTCACCCTTCGGCGCGGAGATCATGCGGCGCAAGGTTGAGAGGGTGGGTCGGAACAAAGAGAGCATTGGGGACCAGTGCCGGGAACGGTTCGGTAGTTCGTGCGTCCAACAGCGCATGGGACCGTGGGCAGCGATCCTTGCGGCGGTGATGGGGCTGCTGGGGGCAAGCGGGGCGCAGGCCCAGCGGTGGCCCCTGGCGTTCGCGTGGGCGCTGGGGGATCACGGTCGACCGACGCGTGTGGCGATCCTGAACTTCGGGCCACCGACCGAGTGGAACGAGGCGGTCGAGGATACGGTCGGGGTCCAGATCACGGCGAGGGCGTTCCAGGGCGCGGTGCCACTGCTTCAGGCGGACAACGTGGAGGTGGTAGTCGTCCGAGTGAACTCCAGTCACGGCGCGGTAGTCGAGGCCGAGCGGTTCGTCGATGTCTGGGAGACGCAGTTCAAGTCGCGATTTCGCACTGCGGCGTGGGTAGATACCGCGCAGTGGGTCGGTGCAGTCGCCGTGTACCCGTTGGCAGAGGTCTATTTCACTCCAGATGGGACCATGGGCGACGCCTGTCCCCCTTTCGAGCTTGAGGTCCCACCAATCGCTGATTTCGACGCCTGGCTTGCCCTGGGGGCGAGGATTTCGATCCTCGGCGGGCACGATCCAAAGATCATGCGCTCTATGCAGATCCAGGACCCGCTCTCGGCGACGATCGACCCAAACACCGGCGAGGTGAAGTGGTACCAGGGCCTGTCCGGCGAGGCAGTGGTCAACCCGCGCATGCATGTTCTCACCTTGACGGCTGCGGATGCGGTCAAGTTCAAGTTCGCGCGTGGGATCGCGTCCACCAAGGAGGAACTGGTCAAGGCGATGGGCCTGCAGGAGGTCGAGTGGGCCGGCCAGGCCGCGGCCGACCTGGTTGACAACTCCATGAAGGAGGCCGACCGGACCAACAAGAAACTGATCGAGGTGTACATCCAGTACGAGATCGCGCTGGCCGCGGCCCGGTCGCAGTCGGGTGAGGAGCGAAGAGCCCTGCGCGAGGCCAGTCTTACCCGCGCGAGGGAACATCTTGCCGAGATCCGGCAGATGAAGGCTGCCGACCCGATCTTCGCCGTGGTTTATCCGCTTGGCCGGTACTGGTTCGAGGAGCAGGAACGGGTCTTGCGCGTGCTATTGAAGTAACCAGCGTGCGGGCTCGCTCCGCTGATTCGGCGGAGACGCACGGCCGCCGTTGCGCCGGGTGGCCCAACTGAAGAGGCCATGGGAATTCATGCCCGGATCACACGCGGCCCAGTCTCCGAGTCGCCGGTCCGTGTACAAACCGAGGGTTGCTGCCATGTGCTACGCGACTGTTGGCCGCCGGCTCGCTCGATTCGAGCGTTGTTGCATTGTCCTGTTGCTGACGCTCATCGCCTGGGGCTGCCGGTCGCAGACGCCGGATCGGCCGGTTGCCACGCCCGCCGCGCCGATCCGTGCGACGCACGGGCAGCCGATGGATGTGCGGGCGGAACCGCAAGCAGCGGCCACGGACGCTGCCAACGCGCAGCCGGGCGTACCGGTGGCTGCGCTTTACCTAAAGACGTCTGGAAACCTCATGAGACCACACGGGCTGCTCGTCGTCGCGTGGGAGGACGGAACGGTAGTGTTTGCGAATGATCCGTCGCAACCCGGCAAGGACCTCCGCAAGTGTCGGCTCGACCCGGAAGCGGTTAGGGCCGCAGTCAACAAGTGCGACGAGTCTGGACTCTTCGACTTTCCAAGTCGGGTGAGTATTGCCGTTGATTCGCATTATCTGGGAATACGGGTACGGGCAGGAGATCGCGTGGCGTGGCAACTCTGGACCTACCCATTCCCGGAGGATCGCGACTGGTACGCCAGCACCTATGCGGAAGGCAAGGCCTTCCTGGAAGCGATCGACAAGTCTGAGGCCGCCCTGCTGCGGTTGCGAACAGCCGCCGCCGCCGCCTTCGACGCCCCGCGTCACATCGACTCCAGCGTGAATCACTTCATCTCAGACGGCGAATGGAAGGAGTTCAAGTGACCCTCACGACCTCGCCGCCTCACTTCGCGGTCTTCCTGATCCTCGGGTGCGGCGTCACGCTGGCGTCCCATCGACCGGGCGGGGCTGTGGGGCCGCGGCCCCGCATTCGGGGCAGATGCCGGTCGTGTTGCCCGTCAGGTCGTACCCGCACTTGGCGCAACAGCCCGCCCTGGCGCGCCGGCGGGCCAGCGCGTCCAGCCGCCACGCCGCGCCGGTAGCGAGCAGCGTCGCGGCAGCGGGCACCCAGAGCGGGACAAAGAACCACCAGTCGGAAGGCGGCAGGCTCCCCCAATCAAACCACCAGGCGAGGTGTAGCGGCGGGTCGAGGAAGCCGTAGTACCAGGGCGGCGGCGGGTTGGGCCACCCGCTCGGGGTCACCTGCCCGATGCTGACCGTGCCCTCACTCACGCCCACTGTCCAAGTGCCGCCTCGGCTCAGGTAATCAAGGTACCACCACCTGCTGCTGATCCAGATCGTCAGGAACAGCACGGTCAGCACTGCCCCGCCCCACTTCACGGTCTTCCTGATCCGCGGGTGCGACTTCACGGCGTCACTCCATCGACCGGCCGGGGCTGTGGGGCCGCGGCTCCGCACTCCGGGCACACCGCCCCGTCGCGCAGCCCGCGCAGGTCGTAGCCGCACGCCGAGCACTGGCCCCGTCGGCGTCGCCACGCGCGCCGGATCAAGCCCGGTACCGCCAGCATCCACCACCACGCCGCGCCGTAGACGGCCGAATCGACTGCCAGCCCGGTGTAGATCGGGTAATACGGCACAACGCCGTCCTGGGGCTTCGGCCGGGCGAAAAGCCGCAAGAACCCCGGCTGGGCTGGTGACTGTCCAGACG
>JBGPGM010000149.1:0-6053 GCA_041483855.1 Phycisphaerae bacterium
ACCCCGAATAGATGCTCGGAACATCCCGGATCCTTCCCGGTTCGCCCTTGACAAACGCACGCTCATAGAGGCCGCGGCGGCTGGTAAGCGCCCACTCCGTCTTATTCCAGGCCCACTCACAACGACCCCCGCACCGGCACCGGTGCGGGGGTTTTTCCTGCGCCAGCCCGCCGATCTCCTTGCGGCCGGGGCCCTCCGTCCGCTACGGTCAGCGTTCTGGCCCACCCGCCCCTCACCCGACGGAGCCGCACCATGGATACCTTTCTGTCCCGCCGCGACGTGCTCAAGTCGGCCGGCGTCGCCGCGGCCGGCATCGCCCTTGCCAGCGCTGCGCCCGCCCTGGCGAGCGGCTTGGCGCTGAACCGGCGTGTGACCGAGCCGGGGCGCAGGCGCGTCCTGCGCCTGGGGCACCTGACGGACATTCACGTGCAGCCCGAGCTGCACGCCAACGAGGGCATGGTGGCGTGCCTGCGCCATGTCCTGGCGCAGAAGGACAAGCCCGAGCTGATCCTCACCGGCGGCGACGCGGTCATGGATGCGTTCGGCCAGGCCGAGCCGCGGGCCCGCCTGCTGTTCGAGATGTGGAAGAAGATCCTCAAGGACGAATGCCCGCTGCCGATGGAGCACTGCATCGGCAACCACGACATCTGGGGCTGGGATAAGAAGCACAGCAAGCTGACCGGCGATGAGCCGAACTACGGCAAGAAATGGGCCATGGAGGTCTACGGTGTCGCCAAGCCGTACCGGTCGTTCGACCGGGCGGGCTGGCACTTCGTCGTGCTCGACACGGTGTACCCCAACGGCGACGGCTACTTCGGCCGGCTGGACGATGAACAGTTCGAGTGGCTCAAGGGCGATCTGGCGGCCGTCAAGGCCGGCACGCCGGTGCTTGTCCTGTCGCACATCCCGATCGTGACCGCCGGCGCGTTCTTCGACACCGACCCCAAGGACAAGGGCGACTGGACGATCCCGCGCGCCCGCATGCTCGAGGACGCCTGGCGCCTCAAGGACCTCTTCGGCGCCCACCGCAACGTCAGACTCTGCCTCAGCGGGCACATCCACCTGCAGGACCGCGTGGACTACAACGGCGTGACGTACCTGTGTGACGGCGCTGTGAGCGGGGCGTGGTGGAAGGGCAAGAACCACGAGTGCGACGCTGGCTACGCGATGATCAATCTCTTCGACGACGGCTCCTTCGAGCACGAGTACGTCAACTACGGCTGGGTGGCCCGACCATGAGCACGACGCGCGAGGGTTGGGGCTCGTCGTCCACCCCCGTCACGTCGGGGCCAAGTTTCCGATTTCGGCTCCTCGGTCACGATTCCGGGCACATCGTCCGTTGGACTTGGCGCTCGGCCAACGCGACTGTTCTGTTCGCTGGTATCATCCGCGGCCCATGCCCTGGCGGCTGCTCATCGGCGTGCTCGTCGCGACCTGCCTGTGCGGGTGCGTGACCGTGGTCAGCCCGCCGGCGCACCCTGCCGATCCCGTCTCGGTCTATCTCGCCGACTACGGCATCCACTCGAGCCTGGTGCTGGCGCGCGGCACGGGCGGCGACGTCGTCGAGTATTCCTTCGGCCAGTGGGACTGGTACGCGCTCAACCACACCGAATGGTACCGCCTCTGCGACGTCATGCTGATCCCGACGCACGGCGCCCTGGGGCGACGCGAATGGAAGGCCCCGCCGACTACCGAGACGCGCGAGCCGCTGTCCGAGCGCATGCCCGTCTACTCCCTGTACGACCTGCACGTGGAGCGCGCCGCGGCCGAGGCCCTCTTGGCGCGGCTGGACGCCCGCTTCCGGTCCCACCTGGACACCCGGGTCGAGAATGACGACTATCGTCTCTCCCTGGTGCGCGACGACCACCTCTATTGGTTCGGGCACGCCTGCAATGCCGAGGTGGAGGACTGGTTGCGTGAACTGGGGTGCGGCGTGCGCGCGTGGTCCCTGGTCGCGGACTTCCGCATCGTCCAACCGAGCGCTCCGCCGGGCCCGGCCAAGCCGTAGACTCGGGCCCATGTCCGGCCCCGCACGCGAGACCAGGCTCGGCGCAGCCCTGGTGATCGTCTCGGCGGTGTCGTTCGGCGCCATGGGCGTCTTCGCCCACATGGCCACGACGGCCGGCGCCACACCCACCTCGCTGCTCGCCCTGCGATTTGCGATTGCGACCGTCGTCGTCGGCGCGGCCATCGCGGCACGCGGCATACGCCTGCCGCGACGGGGTACGCTCGTGCGGCTGGCGCTGATGGGGGGCATCGGGTACGTGGGCGAGTCGTGGTGCTACTTCACCGCGCTGAAGACCGTCCCGGCGTCGATGGTCGCGCTGTTGCTCTACCTCTACCCCGTTTACGTCACGGTCGTGGCCGTCGCGCTGCTCGGCGAGCGGCTGACGATCGTCAAGGCGGCGGCGCTGCTGGCCGCCATGGCCGGCGTGGCGATCACGCTCGGCCCGGTGCGCGGCGGCAACGCGGTCGGGATCACCCTGGCGATCGGCTCGGGTGCGTTCTATGCGGCGTACATCCTGGCGGGCACGCGCCTGGCGCGCGGCGTGTCCGCCATCGGCGCGGCTTGGGTGGTCATGGCCGCGGCGACCGTCGTGCTGACCGGCATGGCCGCGCTGGAGGGGTTCGCGCTGCCGGCGACGATCGCGGGATGGGGCGGCGTGGTCCTGTTGGCGCTAGTGTCCACCGTCGTCGGAGTGGGTGCGTTCCTGGCCGGCTTGGCCAGGATCGGGCCGGTCAGCGCCTCGACGCTCTCGGCCCTGGAGCCGGCGGTTGCGGCCGTCCTGGCGGCGCTGTTCCTGGGGGAGCGATTTACTGCGATTCAGGCCGGCGGGGGCGTGCTGATCGTCGGCGCGGCGGTAGCCCTGTCGCGACCTGGGCCCGGGCTTCAACCGCCGGAGAAGGGCACCCGTTAGCGAGGGGAACGTGGCGATGGCGTCTCGGCCCGGGTCGGAGGAATCCCCGGTTCAGGGCAGCCCCTCTCCACGAGCCAATCCACCGGGTTGCGTACAAGGGTGACGTGCCGCACACCGTCAGGTATAGTCTTGCCAGCGCCGAGGGCTGCCCGGGCGTCCGGGAAGCATCGGCGACAGGCTGGACCGACGCCCAGCGCCCGAGGCGAGAGCAACGGTTCAACGCACGCGAGGACTCGGGCGAGGATGGGCAGCGATGATCAAGATCTATGTCGGGAATCTGCCGTTCAGCACCAACGACGCGGAACTCCGCGCGATGTTCGAGGCGCACGGGGAGGTTGCCTCCGCGACCGTGGTGATGGACCGAGAGACGGGCCGTCCGCGCGGCTTCGGCTTCGTGGAGATGAGCCAGGATGCCCAGGGCCGGGCCGCAATCGAGGCGATGAATGGCCAGCAAATGGGCGGTCGGGCGATCGTGGTGAACGAGGCCCGCCCGCGCGAGGCGCGCGGGGGTGGTGGTGGCGGAGGGGGCGGCGGCGGCGGCGGCCGTCCGCCGCGCGGCAAGTGGTAGTTGCCTACCGATCGCCGCCCCTCGTGATCGATTCGTGAATGACGAGCCCGGGTCCGATGGCGATGCTATCCGAGCACGTGCAACGCCGCGCGCAGAATGCCGTAGGCCAGGAAGGAGGCGACGAACGTGATGTACGCTGCGCCGAGCAGGCGCGGTGTTGCTCCGAGCCGGTCGGCCATGCGGTGGCGCAGGTGCGCCGGCAGGAGACTTGCCGCGGCGACCGCAAACGAGGCCGCCAGGATCGGGATTCCGAACGGGTGGTAAGCGATGCTCGAGGCGAAGTCGGCGCGGATGGCGCAGCTGAGGCTCCGGGTCAACCCGCAGCCGGGGCACGGAACGCCGGTGAAGTATGCGGAGAAGCAGATCGGGAATCCGAGTCCGTGCGCCGGGTGGACGGCGGCGATTGCGATGGCGACCCACGCGAGCCGGGCGCGGTGGACGCCGAGCCAGCGGCACGCGACACCAGCCTGCCCGGTGGCACTCGATCCCGTCGGCGGCCTTGTGCTGATTGTCGTCATCGCCCGGCAAGCGCGCGCAGCTGGTCGGCCAGCGCGAAGAAGAAAGCGATGCCGCACAACAACCATACTGAGAACAGACCTTTCAGGTAGCCGTCCTGGCACCGGCCGTAGACAAAGTACAGCGCGTAAAACGGCAAGCACAGGCAAAGGAAGCCCTGTCCGATGGAATCGCTGAAGGCGCGTATGAGCAGGTAGATGCCGACGCCAAGGCCGAACGCGCTCTGGACCAGGAAGTACGGAAGCAGCAGCTGACCGTTGCTCATCGCGCCGGCGAGCAGGCCGCCCAGGACCACAAGGGAGATGAGGCTGACGGCCGCAGGACTCTTGAGGGCGGAGTCTCCGCCGGAGGACTTTTCGCGGCTCGTGTCCGCCGCGGGCTTTTGCACCTGGGTGGTGATGACCTGGCCGGCGGCCCGGTGGAAGCCGCATTGCGTGCAGATCACCGCGTCGGGCTTGAGGGGCCTGCCGCATCCGGGGCACCGGCCCGCGGCGCTGCCGACGGACTCGTCCACCAGTCTGGCCATCAGGCTCTGCTGGTCCGCGGGGGCGGCTGCCTGGGGCTTGCCGGTGGGCGGCCTTGCACCCGCCGGCGTCGCGCTCGCCGCCGGCGCAGCACCCTTGGCCCGCTGCTTCTTCTCGACGCACTCGCGGCAGAAGTATCTCCCCTGGGCGTCCTTGATCCTGGGTTTGGACGAGCAGTCCCGGCCGCAGATCCCGCACAACTTGGCCGTCGAACCCGGTTCCTGCGGCATCGATCGCGTCTCCGTCTCTGGTAGAGGCTCAGGATAGCGTGATCCGCCCGACGCGCCCAGCGGCCCGGCGTCCGCCGCCGGGGACGCCTGCCAAGAGGCCCGTGGCGCGTGCAATGGCCGGGCCCGGCCGGCACATTGGACATTCGACGCCGGAGGTCCAGCGAGGGGTCGCGAAAGCCCGTTCAGACACAGTTCGGCAGCGACGGCGCGGCGATCCATCGCGACCGGCAGGGCGCCGCGGCGAGCTCGGTGCACCGGTTGATTCGAGGGCCGTGCCGACCTGCGGGGCAGCGCGGCGGCATGGCCCTTTTTTCTGCCCCGCGAGGCGCCGACCGCACGCCCCCGCTCACGCCGGCCACAGCCACAGCACCCCCGCCCCCGCCAGGAAGCACACGCCCATGAGGGCCGCGATGCGCCAAAGCATCTGGCGCGATCCGAGCGCCGCCACAATGGCCGTCTTGAAGACCATGCTCGACATGATTGCCAGCACGATCGCCCGCCACGCCGTGCCCGTGTCCAGTCGCGCGTCCACAACCATGCGCGCCGACGAGAGCGTGATCGCGTCCATGTCCGTCAGACCAGAAAGAGACGCCACCGCGAGCATGCCCGCATCGCCGAAGCGGTGCTTGGCCGCCGCGGAGGCGAAGAGAACCGCGGCGTAGAGCGTGCCGAAGAAGAGCGCGCTGCGGAGCTCGGTGGGGTTCTCGCGCTGGGGCAGCTCGCTGCGGAGGCGCCGCGCCCGCATCCACGCCAGGAGCGACAGCGCGATGGACAGGACGAACAGGACCGCGATCGGCTCGGCGATCACGACGAACTGGCGCGGCGCAACGGCCGCCACCTCGGTCAGCACGCGCAGATACATGACCGTGCCGGCGAGCATCACGACGAGCACCGCGCTGGCGGTCCGGCCGGGCGCCGCGTCCGCGCCCTGCCCGTCGCGCCGCGCGAAACTGGCCGTCGTCGCCGTGCTCGACACCAGCCCGCCCAGCAGCCCGACCAGCACCACCCCCGACGACGGCCCCAGGAAGCGGTACGCGATGTACCCGCCCAGGCTGATCCCGACGATCAGCACCACCATCAGCCAGATCTGTTGAGGGTTGAGCACCTCGAACGGGCCGTACGCCCGGTCGGGCAGGACCGGCAGCACCACCAGCGAGATCAGGGCGAACTGCATGATCGCCTTCAGGTCCTTCTCCCCCAGCTGCCGGGCGAAGCCGTGCAGGATCGCCTTGGCTTGCAGCAGCACCGCCACGCCGCCGCCCACGGCGATCGCGACCGCCTTGGGACCTACGACGAC
>JBGPGM010000150.1:0-6003 GCA_041483855.1 Phycisphaerae bacterium
CCCCAATGCCCAACGCCGCGATGAACCGGAAGATGAGCAGGTGCCACCAGCGCTGCGCAAAGAACGACAGGCCGGTAAACAGCGCATAGGTGAGGATCGTCAGCGTGAGCGTCCGCGAGCGGCCCAGGCGGTCGCCGATGCGCCCGAACACGGCCCCGCCGACCGCCCACCCCACCAGGAAGCACGCCTGGATGATCACCGCCTTGAACTTTACGTCCGCATCGGGCACGGGCCTGTCCATCAAGCGGGTGACAAGCGGGACGGCGACGAGGACGTACAGGTACCCATCCAGGCCGTCGAACGCCCACCCCAGCCACGCGGCGATCAGCGCGCGGCGCTGCTGTCTGGTGATGGTCCCGTCGGACGACATGGGCCAGAGAATACCCAAGGGTGGACGCATGCGGCCCGCTCGTCGGCCGGGATCCGGACCCGATGGGCCGCCATACCCTCCCGGCACTCGGATCGCCGGCCCGGATGACCCCGCTACACTCTCATCCACACCGGTCTTTGTACAGGGAATCCTGGTCCCCATGACTACCGCGCCGTCGCCCGCGCACACCACCGCACCCGTCCTGCCCGACGGGACCAGCCTTAATACCGCTGGCGCGCCGGGGGACAACGGCGACGCGGGTGTCGCCGCGCCGTCCATCGCCGTTATCGTCGTGACCTGGAACCGAAAGCACGATGCCAGCAACATCCTGGCGGCCCTGGCCCGGCAGGACTACCCGCGCCAGCGCATGGACGTCATCGTCGTGGACAACTGCTCCACCGACGGCACCATTGATTTTCTCGCCGAGCGATGGCGGCCGGCTGCGGTCGTCCAGAACCCGACCGACAAGGCCCACGAGCCTCGTTTCCAGGCACCCGTGCGCCCTGCCGGCGCGCCCGACCCCGGCGTCAACGGCACCGCCAATGGAGCGGTGCCCGCCCCCGGCAGCGCCCACCCTTTCCATTCTCTGACGCTCATCCACAACCATGCCAACTTCGGCGGCTGCGGCGGGTTTAATACCGGCTTGGCCTTCATCGACCACGCCCTCGGCGGCGCTGGTGGCTCGCCCGCGTCCCCGCCAGGATTTGCCTGGCTCGTCGATGACGACGCCGAGGTCGCTCCGGACGCCCTGACCCAACTGACCCGCGCCGCCGCGACCGATCCGACCATCGGCCTGGTCGGGTCGCGGACCGTCGACATCGCCGACCGGCGCACGACCATCGAGACAACGATCTATTTCAACAGGCACACGGGCGGCATGGGCGACCATCCCGTGCCCGATCATCCCCGGTACGCCTCCCACAAGCAGTGGATCCAGCGGGTGGGGGCGACCCGCGGCGGGCGGCTGTACACCGGGCTGCGCGACGTGGACATCGTCTCCGCCTGCTCGATGCTGGCCCGCTGGTCGGCCGTGACCAAGGTGGGGTTCTGGGACAGCCGCTACTTCATCTACTGCGACGACGCCGACTGGTGCATGCGCTTCGCCAAGGCGGGCTACCGCGTGGTGCTGAACCTGGACGCGGTGGTCTACCACACGCCGTGGAATCTCAAGCTCACGCCGGCGCGGATCTACTATTCCCAGCGCAACGCGGTCTGGATGATCCAGAAACTGCTTACCGGGCGCGAGCTGCGCCGCGCCACGCTCGGTTGGATGAAGACGATCCTCTGGGACTGCCTGAAGGCCTCGCTGCACCGGCGCCTCTTCCACGCCGAGATCATCCGGCGCACCGCCCTGGACATCACCCGCAACCGCGCCGGCAAACTGGATCAGGAGGGACCCGAACCGGTGCCCGTCATGGAGGCCCTCCGGCGCGCCGGCGCGCTGGGCGGGGGCGGGCGGGGCGCCCGCGTCGCGATCGTTTGCTCCGCCCCGCCGTTCATCGGCTTCGCCGACAGCCTGCGCCGGCACGTGCGCCAGCATCTGGCCGCCGGCGCGCCGGGCGTCGAACCTCGCTGGCTCTACATCGTCCGCAACGACGTGCCCGACCCGTTGGCTTCCACACCCGGGCAGCCCGAGCGGATCGTCTATTCCTCACGCCGCCGATCCCGCCTGCGTCGCCAGTTGGCCCTGCTGCGCCGCTGGCCCAGGGCCGTGGTCGTCTTCGACCAGACCAATGATTTCCCGGCCGTCGCGGGCAAATGGAACATCCACATCGAGATGAAAAAACCGACCATCGCCCAGCTGGAGCGCGACGGCATGCTGGCGCGCCTGGCGTTCCTGGCCCGCTGGATCCCCACCGTCCCACGCTGCCTGTTCTACGCCCTGACCGTCCGCCCATACACTTCCGCCGGCCGCTACGGCTGATTCCCCGGGGGGCGCCCGTCCCGTCTCCCCCGCCGCGTGCGCGGCCCGCCCGCTCGCGACCCGTCATGTCCGCCCAATCCTCGCACCAGCACGGCTCGACCAACGGCGCCCACGCCTGCAACCCGCCCGCGCCGCCGCCGGCCTGGCCGCGCACGGCCGAGCCCCTGCGCATCGCCATCCTCGGCTGGGCCCGCCTGTCGGCGCAGGCCTGGGAAGGCTCGGGCTACAACCTTTCCGCGTCGGAGCTGGCACGCGGGCTGGTCATGTCCGGGCACGAGGTCTTCTACCTCGCCTCCGGCATGACCTACCGCCTCTTCCGCGGGCCTCACATCGCTCCAAGGGAGACCTGGAACGGCATCCCCTGCTACGACCTTCGCAACTCGCCCAACCTCTCCCCGTCGGCATCCAACTTCAACAACATCGGCACCGAGATCGCCTGCCCGCGCCAGGCTCGCCTCGTCGTCAAGTGGCTCGACCAGGTCGGCGCCCAGATCGTGCACATCCACTCGCTGGAGGGATACGGCCTGGACCTGATCCCGGCGATCCGCGCCTCGGGCCGCCCCGTGGTCGTCACGCCGCACAACTACTGGTACCTGTGCCCGCAGGTCGACCTGCTGCACCAGGAGGTGCGGGTGTGCATGGACTACCAGGGAGGAAGTCGCTGCGTCGGTTGCCTGCCGGCACTCCAACCCGCCCAGGCCAAGCGCAAGCGGGCCCACGTCCAGACCCTCGAATCCTGGCTGGGCCCGTACCCGGCGGACGTCCTCCGCAAGGCGTTCTACGGCGTCAGGCCGCTGCTCCGCTCGCTGCTGCGGGCCCGGCTGCACCGCCGCTGGGTCTCCGAACCGCCCAATCCGGAGCACGCGGCGGACCCGGAGCTGGCCCTGGGCTTCGACCTGCCCGAGACGCCGGCCCGCCCGTCGGACGGGCTGATCCGGCACGGATACCACCTCACGCCCAGCGAGCACGCCCGCACCCTGGAGCCTTCCGCCCCCGATCAGAATGAACAGTTCCTCAAGGCCGACCACCACCTGGCCGTGGTCAACGAGTACGGCCGGCGGCGCGTCGCGGGCATCGGGGCGCTCAACCACGCCTCGCTGGTCACACCGCCGAGCGACTTCCTGCGCAAAGTCCACGTGGCGATGGGCCTGGCCGAGTCCAGGACCCGCCTGGTCCGCCTGGGCCAGCCGCATTTCGACCAGATCAATCGGTGCACGCGCCGCTCGCCGTTCTACGACACGCCCCCGTGGCGCCCGGACGACGCCGACCGGCCGCTGCGCCTGGCGTTCCTCGGCACCACCCGCAACAACAAGGGCGTCGAGGTGCTCCTGCAGGCCATCCCGCTGCTGGAGCGCCACGTGCGCCAGCGCTGCCACTTCATCGTCCGCGCCCTGGGCTGGGACTGGCCCTTCCGCAAGCGCATGAGCCTCTACCCCGAGGTCTCCTTCGCCGGCGGCTACGACCTCCTGCAACTGATCTCGATGACAGGGGAGTACGACGTCGGGCTCCTGCCCCACATCTGGTTCGAGAACTCGCCGCTGGTCATGCTCGAGCACCTGCACGCCGGCAAGTTCGTCATCGCCAGCCGCCTGGGCGGACCGCCTGATTGGATCCGCCCGCCCCTCAACGGCCTGCTCTTCCCCGCCGGCCGGCCCGACGCCCTGGCCGCGTGCATCACGCAGCTCGTCACCGGGCAGGTGCGCCTGCCGTCGCCCCGGCAGGTCCACGCGGCCAGCGTCCTGCAGTCCTATCCCGCGCACGTCCGCGATGTCGAGGGCATCTACCGCGAGCTGTTGGGCAAGGCCCCCGCCGACCCCGCTCCGCCGGCAGAGGTCCAACACCAGGCCAGCGCCCTCGACGGAGACGGCGCGCCGACGATCAACGGCGATATCGTGGTCCCCGCCTCTCGTTCCGATTCGCGCCGGGCCGCCTCGTCCTAGCCGGGCGCGTCATCCAGCCGGACCGCTCCCACCAGTTCCGCGACGCTCGCGCATCCCTGGCGGCCCACCCAGCGGGCCAGCCCGCTGGCGACTCTCAGCGGCGAGCGCGGGTCGGCGAACAGCGCTGTCCCCATCTGCACCGCCGTCGCCCCGGCCAGGATGAACTCCGCCGCGTCCGACCACTTCATCACCCCACCCGCTCCGATGATCGGCACGCCGGCGTCCTTGGCGACCTTCTGGTACACCTCGTGCACCAGGCGCACCGCTACCGGGTGCAGCGCCGGGCCCGAGAGGCCGCCCGTCACGTTCGCCAGCCGCGGCCGCCTCGTCTCGACATCCACCGCCATCGCAGGAATCGTGTTGCTGATCGTCAGCCCATCAGCCCCCGCCTCCACCGCGGCGCGGGCCACCGGCACGATCTCCAGCGTCACCGGCGACAACTTGACAAACAACTTGGCCCGCGTGACGACCGGGCGCACCGCCGCAATCAGTTCGCGGATCGCCGGCGCCGAGTGGCCGAACTCGGTGCCCGTCCGCACGTTCGGGCACGAGACGTTGACCTCGATCGCCCGGATCCCCTGGTCCGCCCACTCGTCCAGGCTCGCCGCGACCATCACGTACTCGTCCACGGCGAACCCGGCTACCGACCCGATCACCGTGGTCCCCAGCCCCCCCGCCCCGGGCAGATAGTGCTCCTCAAACGCCTCGATGCCCGGGTTCGCCAGGCCGATCGCGTTGAGCATCCCCGCGCGGCACTCCAGGATCCGCCAGGTGTCGTTCCCTTCGCGTGCCTTGGCCGTGATCGACTTGGTCACCACCGCCCCCACGCGCGACAGGTCGAGGACCTCGCCGAGCTCGCCCAGCGTGCCCGCCGTCCCCGCGGCCAGGATCACAGGGTTCACCAGGTCCAGCCCGGCCAAGTTCGTTCGCAACGGCTCGCGCCTCACGCCCCAAGGGTACACGACCGCACGCCTATGGTTGGGCGCACACGGACCTCCGGAGAACGCACCATGGACGCGACGACCCGCAACCCCGACCTGGACAAGCGCATCGCTAACTTTGAGAACATGGCCCAAGCCGACCCCGAGAACGAGATGGCGCATTTCTCGCTCGGTCGTGCCTACGCCGAGGCCGGACGCTACGCCGACGCCGCCGAGTCGCTTCTGCGCTGCATCGCCCTGGCCCCGCAGATGAGCAAGGCCTACCAACTGGCCGGCGAGTCCCTCATCAAGACGGGCAGCACGGCGCGCGCCGCCGAGGTCCTCGAGCAGGGCTACCTCGCCGCGGCCCAGCGCGGCGACCTCATGCCCAAGAACGCCATCGCCGACCTGCTCACTCAACTGGGCCGCCCGCTGCCCAAGGCGCCCACGCCGGCGCCCGCCGCCCCCAAGGGGGATGTCTCGCTGATCGGCGCGGCCGGCTCCCCCGGCGCGCCGGGCCCCGCACCCGACGGCGCCTTCGTCTGCCGACGCACCGGCCGGCCGGGGATCCGGATGGCCAAGCCCCCCTTCCGCGGCCCGGTCGGCGAATGGATCGCCCAGAACATCGCCAAGGAGACCTGGCAGACCTGGATCGGCCAGGGCACCAAGGTCATTAACGAACTGCGGCTGGACCTGTCCCGTGAGCAGGACGCCGAGACCTATGACCAGCACATGCGCGAGTACCTGGGGATCGACGACGCTCTGTACGAGCAACTGTTGGCCCGCAAGTAGCGCTACCGCAACAGGCCGCGCTTGCGCAGGTAGTCGAGCAGCAGTGTCTGCAGGTCC
>JBGPGM010000151.1:0-5975 GCA_041483855.1 Phycisphaerae bacterium
ACTTCCTCAAGGCGCTGCTCGTCGATCGGGACGGCGCGGCGGCGGCCCGCCAGCGGGGTGATGTGGTGATGGCTGAGCGCGCCCTGCGCGACGCGTTCGCGACGGACGTGCGGGGATTCCTGGAGGAATACCGGAATGCCCGCGGGCTGGCGCCCGACCCGCTCGTGAAGTTCCGCGAGAGCGGGTACGAACGGCGAATGGCGGCCGAGCGGGGGCCGCGGAAGGCAAGGCCCGGCGGGACGTACGCCTGATGCGGGTCCCGGTCGATATCCAACGAGTCAGCCCGGCGGCAGCTCGATCTTGACCCGCTCGCCGACGCGCAGCATCACCGGGCCGAGCAGGCCGGACTCCAGCGGCGCGGAGTCCTTGGTGTAATGCTTCCAGGTCGTGAACGTCAGCCGCTCCTTGACCGGGCGCGGGGTGCCGTCGGTCAGCCATTGCGGCCAGCCCTTGAGCGTCTTGCCGTTCCACTCGCAATCGTCGGGGTACTGCTCATCGCCGACCAGGCGGTTGACCCAGAGGTTGGTCACGCGGACCTTGAGCGTGTTCGTGCCGGGCTTGGCGATGGCGGTGATGTCGGCCGCGAAGGGCGGTTTCCACCAGATGCCCAGGTCGTGCCCGTTGAGCGTAACCTCCGCGATGCACTTGACCTGGCCCAGGGCGAGCCAGAGCGCCTTGTCCGAGCCCAGCATCTCCTGGGAGATCTCGAACTCCTTCTCGTAGTCGGCCGTGCCGGAGAAGTAGCGCACGCCGGGGTCCGCGTGGTCGGTCCAGGAGATGAGCTTGTCGAGCGACACGCTCGGCGGGGCGCCCCGGTTGGGCGGGAAGCGCAGAGTCCACGCTCCGGTGATCTCCAGCGGCGCCGGGACAGCCTTGATCTCCGCCGTCGCCGTCTTGCCCCCGGCGGTGCGGAACCCGTACACGCCCGAACGGAAGGCCTGGAGTTCGAGCCCGCCCCGGCCTGTCGTGGCGAGTGTGCACGCGGGCGGCGCCTCGGGAGCGTTGGCGTCGGCCAGTTCGAGCGTGCCGTTCTCCGGCACGGTGCTGGTCATCGGCTTGCCGTTGAGCGTGTACTCGACGCGCAGCCGCTTGACGTGCAGGTAGGCGGGGTCGCCGAACGCGCCGTTGTTGGCGGGGATGATCGTTTCGCCGGCCTCGACCATGGCCGCGACCTTGGCGGTCACGTCCGTGCTCCCCGCGCCGTCGGCGGCCTCGTAGACCGCCTTGCGGATCTCGATCTTCGGGGCGCCGCCCGCTTGCCCCTCCGCCGTGGGCGGGGTCATCGACGCGAAGTGGTCCGAGTTGCCGGCCCTGGCACGGAACACGACGAAGACCGAGCCGGACGGATCAAACCGGATCGGCACGGTCGTGCGCCCGTCGCGCTCGGACCACGTCGGCGCGCCCTCCATCTGGCCCGTGTCGGCGTGCCAGAGTTCGGGCGCCCTGCCGGTGACGCGGAATGTGCACTCGACCTCTTCGGCGCGGGGTTTCTGGTTCGAGACAAAGTAGATGTCGGCGCCGTCGGCGACACGGTGGATCCACGCCATCTTGGGCTTGCCCGGCATCCCGGCGAACTCCGCGTCCGGCCCGATTTTCATCGACTCCAGGACCTCCTCGGGCGTCCTGCCCCAGATCACGCGCCCCTTGCCGAACACGTGCTCCTTGACGGCCCTGCCGTCGCAGTCGCCCCAGATCTCCGCGGCCACGTTCCGCACACCTACATCGCCCTGGGGGGAATCGCCCAGGCTCGGGGACCTGGTCGGCTTCGGCCCGATCACCGTCGCGCCCTGCTGCACGAGGTCGCGCAACCGGCCGGCCAGTTTCAGCGTCATGAACGGCGTGTCCGGCAGCACGAGCACGCGGTAACTCATGCCGTCGGGCAGCACCAGACGACCGTCCTTGACCGACATCCGGTTGAGCAGGACATCCGCGTTGCACGCGTCGTAGTCGTAGCCGTGGGCCTTGAGGGCCGGGTTGTGCGGCGCGTCGTTAGGCGCGGCCTCGCCGGCGAAGTAGCACACGTCGGCGGCGAAGAGCCCTTGCTGGAGCAGGTACTGGCAGCGCGTCAGGTAACCGACCCAGGCCGCGCCCTGCGTCCACCAGGTGGTGGTGCGCTCGAAGTGCGTCCCCCACTGGCCCATGGTCATGCCGGGGAACTTGTCCAGCCACGGCTGATGGGCGTAGCGGTGGATGATGTAGCGGTTGATGCCAACGGTGTACATCAGGTCGCCGACGGCCTTGAGCGAGTACGGATGGTTCTGCCAGCGGCCCACGCTCGGCTCGGCGGTGAAGGACTCGGCGCCGACCAGCCTGCGCCCGTACGTGTGGGCCACGGACGCGGCGAGCTTGCACGAGCCGCTCTCACCGCCGCCGACCCAGAACTCGCCCATCGGGATGTCGGCGTCGCGCCCGGAGAGGAGGCACTCGTACGGCCCGTCGTAGGGCTCGATCGAGGCCGCCAGGCCGTTCTTGCGGCAGGTCTGGGCGAAATACCCGTAGTAGTTGTCGGCGAAGAGGTCGGCGATCGTGCGGCGCAGGTCCCACAGGAATCGCTCCGACACCTCGCCGCTGTCCACCACGCGCCCGGTCATCACCGGCAGGAACAGGAGCGGGTCATAGCCGCGGCGCTTCTTGAACTCCTCGCGGAACGCCGCGGTCCAGTTCTGGTGACCCACCTCGTAACTGTCGATCAGGCAGTTGTTCAGGGTCTTGCCCGCCAGCGGGCCCAGGTCCTTGATGACGGGGCCCATCATGCCGGCCCAATGGGTGTCGAACGCCTCGCGGCTGAGCTTGTCCACTTCCAGGCCGCGCCCGGAAACCGGGGATGGCGAGTTGACCGCGCCGGTCGGCGTCGAGCCGAGGCGGAGGATAGTCCAGTCGCCGGCGGGCAGGTCCCACGTGAGGCGGCCGCTCTTGTCGAGTTTGCCCGTGAGGTCCACGATGTGGTCGCGCTTGATGATCGACTCGGCCGGGAACTCGTCGAGCGCCGGCTGCTGGCCGTAGCGGGCTTCGTAGCCGGCCTTGGCCTTGATGTCCTTGATGCGCTTGGCGTCGTCGCGCGGCGTGAGGAAGGCGAGCACGGCGATGTCGCGGTAGAAGCCGGCACGCGTCTCGGGCTGGGGCAGGATCGTCGAGAAGTGCAGGGGGCCGGTGGCGCGCACCTCGCTGACCACGACCGTCTGCATCGCGTTCTCGGGGGTGATCCAGGGTCCGCCGCTGCTGGACCAGCCGGCGCAGTTGTGGATGCACAACTCGAGCCCGAGGCGGCTCGCCTCCGTCGCGGCGTGCTTGACCAGCCCGCGCCACTGCGGGCTCATGAACAGCACGGGGCCGTCGGGAATCCCCTCGGACACGTTGAAGATCTGAGCGCCGCCCAGGCCGATCTGTTTCATGGCCTCCAGGTCGGCGGTGATGCCCTCCTTGGTGATGTTGCCGTTCATCCAGTGCCACCAGGTGTGGGGCCGGGCGGAGGCCGGCGGATTCTGGAAGCCTTGCGCCAGATCGACCTGCGCCGAGCAGACGCTCGTCAGCACGCCAAGGGCCAGCAGGGAAGCCGCGGTTCTTTTCGGATGCGTCATGGCTCGACTCCACAAGTTGGGTGCCAGGCTCGCCGCGGCACGGGGCCCTCAGCGCCGTTCAAGGGCGGCCGGAGCGTGGGCGATGCGGCGCATGGTACCGTCAAGGCGGCCCAGTGGCCAAGAGACGCCAGCGGCGCCGGTGGTTCCATTCCAGGCAGCGATGGTACACTGGCCGCCGGTTTCCCTGGAGCGAGCCATGGTCAAGGTCGTGATACTGCTGTGCATCCTGCCGTGGCTGGCGGCCTGCTGCTCGACCCCGAGGACGCCCGAGCCCCGCAGCAGCAGCACGCCGCCGCCGCCGGGCCCCGGCCGGTTCGCCATCGCCATCCATGGCGGCGCCGGCGTCATCGGGCGCGACACGCCCGAAGAGGAGCGGCGCGCCTATGTCGCGGGGCTGGAAAAGGCCCTGCGCGAGGGGCGCGACCGCCTGGCGCGCGGAGAGTCCGCGCTCGACGCCGCCGAGGCCGCGGTGCGGGTCCTCGAAGACGACCCCCACTTCAATGCCGGCAAGGGCGCCGTGTTCACCGAGGATGGCCGGCACGAACTGGACGCGTCCATCATGGACGGGCGCACGCTCGCTTGCGGCGCAGTTGCGGCCGTGCGCACGGTCAAGAACCCGATCTCGCTGGCCCGCCTGGTCATGGAACGCACGCCGCACGTGCTGCTCATCGGCGACGGCGCCGACCAGTTCGGCGCGTCGATGGGCGTCGAGCGCGTAGACCCGTCCTACTTCGACACGGAACATCGGCGCCGGGCCCTGGAGAAGTTCCTCGAGGAGCACAAGCGGAAGGACGCGGTCCCTGAAAAGTCGCGCGGCACGGTCGGGTGCGTCGCGCTGGACACGCATGGCAACCTCGCCGCGGCCACCTCGACCGGCGGCATGACCGGCAAGCGGTTCGGGCGCGTGGGCGATTCGCCGATCATCGGCGCGGGCACGTACGCCGACAACGCCACGTGCGCCGTCTCGTGCACCGGCACCGGCGAGGAGTTCATCCGGCACGTCGCCGCGTACGAAGTCTCGGCGCTGATGCGGCACCGTGCCCTGAGCGTCGAGCAGGCCGCGCACGCCGTCGTCTTCGAGCGTCTCAAGCCCGACGACGGCGGGCTGATCGCGGTGTCGCATACCGGCGAGATCGCGATGCCATTCAGCACCCTGGGCATGTTCCGTGGGGCGGCGGATTCGACCGGGCGGTTCGAGGTGGCTATCTGGGAGAAGTGACCTGAAACGGAGCCACCATGATCGGACACATCGGCCACAGCGCCGCGGTCCTGCTCGCACTCGTCGCCGTCGGCTGTAGCGGCGCCGGGGGGCGCGCCAGTGCGCCGCGTGCCGGACATCTCATCATCGCCGGCGGCGCGATCAAGCCCGACAACGAGGAAATCTACGCCCGGTTCATGGCGCCGCTGGCGCTCGACGCCGTCATCGGCGTGATCCCGACGGCGAGTGCCGCGCCGCAGGAGAGCGCCGAATCGTCCGCCAAGACGCTCGCTCGCTACGCCGGCACGCGACGCGTCGAGCCCCTCGACATCTCGGTGACGAACGGCACGCAGGCCTCCGACCCCGCGCTCGTCGATCGCCTGGCCCGATGCCAGGGGCTGTGGTTCACCGGCGGTGACCAGAGCCGGATCGTCGCCACCTTCCGTCCCGCCTCGCCCGCGGGCGGCACGCCGGCGTACCGCGCGGCCGCGGACATCCTCGCCCGCGGCGGAGTGATCGGCGGCACGTCGGCCGGCGCTGCGATGATGTCCGACCCGATGATCACCGGCGGTCGCAGCAACGATGCGCTCCTGGGCCGGGTGCGGGGCGAAGGGGACGACGCCGGCCTCGGCGTTGGCCAAGGCATGGGCTTCTTTCCATACGGCCTGATCGACCAGCATTTCCTGCGCCGCGGCCGGATGGGACGGCTCGTGGTCGCGCTGGAGCGCACGGGCCGGGCACGCGGCTACGGCGTCGAGGAGAACGCGGCCCTGGACGTGGACCTGGGCGCGGAAACCATCACAGCGCTCGGTCCCGGAGCCGCCGTGCTGGTCGTCGACATCACGCAGTTGAAGCGCGAGGGCCAGGCGCGGCTGGACGTGCGCCTGTCGCTGCTGAACTCGGGCGACGCCGTCGACGGGCGCACCGGGCGAGTGAGCCCCGCCGGCGCTCGCAGGCCCATCCTCAGCCCGGGCGCACCCGCATCCTCAAGCACGGGGACGCTGCCCGATGCCTGGTCCCCGGGCGCGGTGGCGATCGCACTCAACCGCCTGGCCCAGAACCCCGCGGCCTCTGTCGAACTGCACTCGGGCGCGCCCCCCCACTTCGACCTGCGCTTCACCGCCGACGGCCGGACGCGATTCCTTGCCGATCCGTCCCTTCCTGATCGGATCACGATCGTCAGCGCCCAACTGAGCATC
>JBGPGM010000152.1:0-5933 GCA_041483855.1 Phycisphaerae bacterium
AACCGCGACGGGGATGATGATGACGGCCATGGTGGCCAGGGCGATGTCCAGGCGCCGGACCTGCGCGGGCGTGGCCTTGAAACCCAAGGACAGGGCCCGGTACAGGCGGGCGCGGCGCGGCCCGAACCGGCCTTGTTCGGCCAACTCGGACATCAGCGCCAAGTCGGGAATCATCGCCACATAGAGGTACAGCACGCTCCCGGTCATGTAGGTGGTGATCGAGCAGACATCCCAGAGGATCGGCGACTGCAGACGCCCGTAACGGAACACGTGCCAGACCCGGTCCAGACGCCCCATGTCGATCAGCACCATCGAGGCGCCGACGATCAGGGCGAAGACGGTGATCGCTTCGGCCATGCGCGTGATCGGGCGGCGCCATTCGGCGTGCGTGACGCGCAGGATCGCCGAGATCAGCGTTCCGGCGTGGCTGATCCCGATGAAGAAGACGAAGTTGGCCATGTACAGGCCCCACGACACGTAGTCGCGCATGGACGTGACGATCAGGCCTCTGTGGAGTTGGTGCGCGTACGCCACGCCGCCCCAGGCCACGATCATCATCAACAGCCCGATCCAGAGCCGGCCCATGCCACGCACCGGGCCCATCGTGGACACGACTTCCTTGGCGATCACGCGGCGAATGGCGAGCGGGTCGTGCGGCATGGCCTACCTTGGGTGGATGTGCTGGGCCGGTGGCGGGCTGGCCTGGTTGGCGGGCGGGGATGGGGCGGGCGCCCCGGCCGGGCCCGCGTGCCCGCCCTTGCCCGCCAGCTTCGGCCCCGGGAACTTGCGGTTCTTGGGGGGCAGGTAGTACACCCGCGGCTGCGTGCCCAACTCCTCCATGTAGCGGTACGCGGCCCGCTCCTCGAGAAGCTTCGAGAGGCGCACCGTCACGCCCAGGCCGTTGGTGACCGCATCCTCGTTCTCATCGCCGTAGTAGATGACCCCGAACGGGCACGACGAGGCGCACGCCGGGAGCATGCCCATCTCGGCCATATCGGGGCAGAAGTCGCACTTCTCCACCGTGCCCACGCGGCGCGGGTGGCCGTTCTCCGGGGAATAGGCGTTCGCGTGGGCCTCGGGCGGCTCGCCCGCCGCATCCGGATGACCCCAGTTGAAGTGGCGGGTCGAGTAGGGGCATGCGGCCATGCAGAACCGGCACCCGATGCACCGCTCGTTGTCGATCAGGACAATCCCGTCCTCGCGTTTGAAGGTCGCGTCGACGGGGCAGACCTTGGTGCACGGCGGGTTGTCGCAGTGGAAACAGGGCTTGGGGAAGAAATAGGGCGAGGTCTCGGGCGTTTCCTGCATCTTCATGACCGGGATCCACTCCCGGTCGGGCGGGATGAAGTGCATCTTCGAACAGGCGCGGGTGCACGTGCCGCACCCGTCGCAGACCGCCAAGTCGATCACCATGATCCACTTGCGGCCGGGAACGCCGCGACGGACGACGGGGTCTGAGGGCGGCCGGCCCACGCCGTGCGTGATCTGATCGCGCGCGACGTGCACGAGCTTGCCGTCGGCGGTAAGGACGGGGACGGTTTCCTGGCCGTTCACCGTGAGCGGAGTGACGCCTCCAGGGTTTGTACCGTTCCCGGTCTGACAGCAACCATCGCCGAAGGCCCTGGACCCAAGGCCGGCGACCGCCGCACCGCCCGCCACCATGCCGGTTTTCAGAAACGCTCGTCGATCAAGAGCCATTCGTCGGACTCCTGGGTCGGGCCGCTCGGGTCGCCGGACGGGTGATTTGACGGGCTGCGGTCCCGGGACCCCTTCAGCACGTCGCCGACTTGGTAGTCATCATCGCACCGTGCCGCGACTGCAACGACGCGGAAGTTTCCCTGATCGGCCAAGTCTCAGTCTTGCGCCGCGGGCACACGGCACAGGGGCGCGGGGCAATCCCTGGATGATGACTGCCGGCGCAGCGCTCGGCCCGAACGATCGCGCCCACCCCACCGAACAAGGACGCGCATTCGGGTGTGGCGGGAACGGTGACCGCGCCGATGCAGTTCAGGATTACAGGTGATTCACCGTCATGGTTCCGCGAATCCCTCGCGGATCGCCAAGCGCATCAGGTCGGCCCTGGAGGAGATGCCGAGCTTCTTCATCATGCGCTCCTGGTGCCCGTCGATCGTCTTGGCGCTGCGGCACAACTCGGCGGCGATCTGTGTGCGCGAGAGCCCTTTGCCGATGAGCCGGAGGATCTCCACTTCCCGGGGCGAGAGCGCCTCGAGCCGCGTCGTCGGGGGCCCGCCCGGCTCCCGACGGGCACGGCTCGGATCGGGCGCGGGGCCGGTCTGAGACGGCCGGCAGCGCTCGCGCACCTTCGGCCCCATGACGAACGTGCCGGCGGTGCTGCGGGCGACTTCTTTGACGCCCGCGACGATGTCCTCCAGTTCATCGCCCTTGGCGAAATAGCCCCACGCGCCGCACTTGTACGCCGCGGCAAGATAGCCGTCGCGGATGTGGGCGCTGAGGAAGACGAAGCGGACGCGCGGGTGCATGTGGCGGAGGCGGTCGGCCATCTCGAAGACGTCCGGGCCGGGCATCTCGATGTCGAGCAGCACGAGATCGGGGCGCAGCCGGCCGGTTTCCTCCAGCAGCCTCTCCGCCGACGCCAGACGCCCGACGATGCGGATGCGGTCTTCGATGGCGAACTGCGCCCTGAGCCCCTCCACGAGCACCGCATGATCGTCCACGCACAGGACACGGACGCCTGCGTCTTCGGTCGAGCCGGGGACCGCGGGCTGCGGGGCAGCCGCCTTGGAGCCACCACGGCCTCGCTTTGCCGAAACCTGGTTGGGGCGGGCGGAGGGTTTGGGCACGGTGAGCGGGCTCCTCAGTCATGAACCGGCCACCGCGCGGCCGAGCGCGGCACGGACCGTGTCCAAGTCATCGCGGTCCTCGATTGTAACGGGTCGCAGCGTGTTCCACGCCCGGGCGGACCGCGGGCCGGGCTTGCCGAACAGGACCAGCCGACCACCCGGGCTCCGCATCCGCCAGGCCTTGGCGTCGTCCACACCCGCCGGCGTGGGTTCCGCGACCCAGATGTCGGCGTCGGCCGGATTGTCGCCGATTCCCGCCCGGACGCCGGCCACTTCGAGCAGGTGCCGGATCAAGGCCGCGGCGCGCCCATCTTTCAGCGAGATCACGGCGCTCGGAGCACCCGACTGCCGTGCCGCGCGGGTCGCGACGGGAAGGACCATCACCACGGTCGTGCCCTTGCCTGGCTGGGACTCGATCTCGACGGACGCCCCCGCGCGGTCGGCGACCTTGCGCACCAGCGCCAGGCCGAGCCCCGTGCCCAGCCCGCGCGGCTTGGTCGTGTAGAACATCTCGAAGGCGCGGCGGCGCACCTCTTCCGACATGCCGCGGCCGTTGTCGGTGACGCAGAGCCTCACGTGCGCGCCGTCGCCGGTCGTCTCCGCCCAGACGCGCACGCGCCCCTGGCGGCGCTTGCGGTCGGCGGGGATTGCTTCGCCCGCGTTCACGACCAGGTTCAGCACGGCCTGGGTCAGCCCGTGAGCGGCGACACGCACTTCGGGAAGGCCGGCAGTCAGGGACGCCGTCACCTTCACGTGCTTGGGCACGGCCTTGGCGAGCAGGGCCCCGGTCTGCGCCCACCAGGCGCACACGTCGGTCGAGGCCCGCTCGGAGTCCTCATCCTCCGGGTCCAGCGCGAGAAAGTGCAGCCCGTCGGCCAGTTGTTGCAGATACGCCACGCTCTTGGCAATGCCCTCGACGTGCTGCCGCTCCTTTGCCGCAAGCAATCCACTCGCTCCCGCCGCCTTGAGCGCGTTGACACGCGCCCGCACAGGCAGGAGCACGTTGTTCATGTCGTGGCCAAGGCCGGCGGCCAAGACGCCGATGGAGGCCATGCGGTCGGCCATGCGCAGCCGCAGGTGCGCCGTCTGGAGGGCAGAGGTCTGCTCGGCGAGGAGTTCATGCAGCCGGGTATTGTCCTCCGCGCCTGCAAACGCCCCCCCCGCCCCGTGGTGGCGCTCCGCCCCCGCGTGCTCGCTCATGTCCCGGATGATGCCGACGAACAGGGGCGAAGACTGCCCGGGGATGTCAGCGCGGGAGACGGAGAGTTCCATCGGAAAGAGCGTCCCGTCCCTGCGGACGGCGTCGAACCGGCGCGGGCGGTTGAGGATGTTGGTGCGGCCGGTAGCGTGGTAGCGCTCCAGGTAGCCATCGTGCGCCGAGCGGTGCGGCTCGGGCATGAGGACGCAGACGTTCCGGCCGATGAGATCGATGGGCTTCCAGCCGAAGACGCGCTGCACCGAGTCGCTGGCGGACTGTATGGTGCCGGCGATGTCGATGGTGATGATCGGGTCGAGCGCAGCGGCGAGGACAGCCTGGTCGCGGGTGGCGGCGGCCGCGTGGGGGGCGGAGGGGTGAGCGTCGGCGTGGGCCGGGGTGGCATCGGCCTGCCGCCGCGGCGACGGCGAGCGGGCCCCTGGAAGCTGGCGCGCGGGCATGGCGGAAGTGTATCTCCGGGCGCCGCCCTGACGTTGACCGCGGAGCCGGAGGGCGCGTGGTCCACGCCGCAGGCCATGGTGCGGCCACCGAGATGGCGCGGTGAGTTCCTATTGGCCGACATCGGACCGCGGACGAGGGCGGCGAATCGGGGAAGTTTCCCGCAAGGCCGGCGGCTCGTTCGCCGCCGATGATGACTCCGGCTTTGAGGCAACGCATGGAGGCACGCCATGATGATCATTATGGTTCCCGGGCGCGACCTCATTCGCCGCTGCTCGAAGGTACCCGCGGCCGGCGTCTGGCTCGGGCGACAGGCGGGCAAGGGTGTGCGGACGACACCCGCGATGAGGGAAGTTTCCGCGTAGAGCCCGCGCCCCGCGCGTGGCATGATGATTATGTCGGTACTGAGAGCACACCGACGCCAGAGGCTCGCCATGAGGATCATCGTCCGCCCTGTCGTGGACCCGCAGCGTGAGATCGACCTGACCCGCTGCCTGCTCTCGGCCATTGCCGAGGAGTTGTGGCAGCTCTACGGTGGGAACGCACAGTTGAACTGGCTCGAGGCGGAACTCCACCTCGAGCGGATCGTTGGCGAGGAGCGGGCCGAGGCGAGGGAAGACGAGATAGTGCTGGTCGCCTTGCCTGCAGGCGGGGCAATACCCGCAGAGACAGCCGCCGCCGCTACCGCGCCCCAGCCATCCCGGCAGGAGTTTCACGGGCCGGCTTCGACGCGCCGTCCGGGAGCGCTGTCGGCCGGTCGAGCGCGGGCAGTCGCAGGACCGTTCCGGCGCGGTGAGGGGCGCCCGCGTGCGGTGGCGGTGAGCTGAGACCCGAAGAGCCGTAGGAGCACGCGCGGCAAGGGTGAACGTGTGATGGCGCCAGGAACCACAAGGACCGTGCTGCTGATCGCCGGGATGCGCGGCAACGGGTGTCGAGAGCGGATCGCGCGGGCGCTCGCGATAGTCGCGGGAGTGAAGGACGTCGACGTGAACCTCTACCGAGCCCGGGCCACGATCTCCCACGAGCCGCCATGCGGGGCAGCGGACCTGGTCCGGGCCGTCGTGCGGGCCGGTTACGGGGCGGCGCTCGCCGCGAACGGGGGGAGCCCGAGAACATCAGGAACAGCCGACGGCGAGCACTGAGAACCCGGTACGCCAAGGAGACTTCACCATGACCGCCATGAGGACCGAACTGAGAGCCCAGGATGTGATGGTTCCCGAGCCGGTGTGCGTGGAGCCGTCGACGACGATCCGGCAACTCGCCCGCGTGTTGGAGGAGAACGAGATCTCCGGCGCGCCGGTCGTGGACCAGGAGGGCCGGGTGATCGGGGTCGTCTCCAAGACGGACCTGATCCGACGCTGCTCGGAGGGGACCGCCGACATCCCGCCCGCGTACCTCTTCGAGGTCGTCTGCGAACAGGACGGCGATGACGACGGGGACGTCATCCCGGAGCCCTT
>JBGPGM010000153.1:0-5930 GCA_041483855.1 Phycisphaerae bacterium
ATCGAGAAGGACCCGGCGTTCGAGCGGCGGTTCCAGCCGGTGTACGTGGACGAACCGAGCGTCGAGGAGACGGTGGCGATCCTGCGCGGGATCAAGGAGCGGTACGAAGCGCACCACGGCGTGCGGATCCTGGACAGCGCGATCCTGGCGGCCGCGAACCTGAGCCATCGGTACATCACCGAGCGGTTCCTGCCGGACAAGGCGATCGACCTGATCGACGAGGCGGCGAGCCGGCTGCGGATGGAGAACGACTCGATGCCGACGGAGCTGGACGAGCTGCGCCGGCGGATCATGCAGTTGGAGATCGAGCGGGAGGCGGTGAAGCTGGAGGTGGGGGAAGGGGCCAAGGGGTCCAGGGACCAGGGGAGCAAGTCCGAGGGGGCGGGCGCCAAGTCGCAGCTGGCCAAGATCGAGAAGGAGCTGAGCGAGCTGCAGGAGCGGAACCGCGCGCTGACGGCGCGGTGGGAGGAGGAGAAGAAGGAACTGGACGCCGTCAAGAGCCTCAAGGGAAGGATCGACGCCAAGCGGACGGAACTCGATCAGGCGCAGCGGCGCGGGGACCTGGAGATGGCCGCGCGGATCCAGTACGGGGAGCTGAGGGACCTGGAGAAGAAACTGGCGGCGGCGGAGAAGGTGATGGACGAGCGGAAGGCGCGGGGCGGGGCGATGGTCAAGGAGGAGGTGGACGCGGAGTTGATCGCCGAGGTGGTGGCGTCGTGGACGGGGATCCCGGTGGCGCGGCTGGTGGAAGGGGAGCGGGAGAAACTGGTGCGGATGGAGGAGGGGCTGGGCAAGCGCGTGGTGGGTCAGAACGAGGCGCTGGCGGCGGTGGCGGGTGCGGTGAGGCGGTCGCGCAGCGGGCTGGGAGACCCGAACCGGCCGATCGGGAGTTTCCTGTTCCTGGGGCCGACGGGGGTGGGCAAGACGGAGACGTGCCGAGCGCTGGCGGAGTTCCTGTTCGACACGGAAGAGGCGATGGTGCGGATCGACATGAGCGAGTACGGAGAGAAGCACTCGGTGGCGCGGATGATCGGGGCGCCGCCGGGGTACGTGGGGTACGAGGAGGGCGGGGCGCTGACGGAGGCGGTGCGCCGGCGGCCGTACGCGGTGGTCCTGCTCGACGAGGTGGAGAAGGCGCACCCGGACGTGTTCAACGTGCTGCTGCAGGTGCTCGACGACGGGCGGCTGACGGACGGGCAGGGGCGAACGGTGGACTTCGAGAACACGATCGTGGTGATGACGAGCAACCTGGGCAGCCAGCGGATCCAGGAGATGACCAGCGCCGGGGCGGACGACTGGGAGGTCGAGGCGGCGATCAAGGATCTGCTCAAGGTCGAGGGGTTCCTGCGCCCGGAACTGCTCAACCGGATCGACGAGATCGTGGTGTTCCGCCAGTTGACGCGCGAGAACCTGCGGGCGATCGTGCAGATCCAGTTGGGGCGGCTGCGCAAGCGGCTGACGGAGCGCGGGATGGACCTGAGCTGACGCTGGCGGCGGAGCAGCAGCTGGGGGACGAGGGGTACGACCCGGCGTTCGGCGCGCGGCCGCTCAAGCGGGTGATCCAGCAGCGGATCGAGAACCCGCTGGCGACGAAACTCCTGCAGGGTGAGTTCGGGCAAGGGGACCGGGTGATTGTGGATTACCAGGGGAAGAGTTTCGTGTTCACGCGGGCCAAGGCGGCTGCGGGGACGGCGCGGGGCTGACTCGATAGAGCAGGTGGGCTATCCCCCGAAATAGGGGCGGCTTTCGCCCTGGTTTTTCGGCATGCGACCCTCGAACAGGGGGGGTGAGGGTTTCTGGCCTGTCGCTCAGAGAAACACTGAATAGTGCAACGGGGAGAGGGTTCTCGCCGAGAGTTAGGAACCGCGCGTGGGTGCACCGGCCTAAAGCGGGAGTAGTAATCCCACCCTGGTTTTGAAAAAGTGGTAGACTGGGAGGAGATGGCGGGTCCTGCCCAGAACTGGGTAGGGCGATGGCGGGCGGGGCATGCGGCGAGCGGTCCGGCCGCGGAGCGAGACAGAGCGGACCGAATCCGAGAAAACCAGCCCCCAGGAAGAGCGAACGGAACTGGCACACACGCGGTTGAGGGATCGGGTCGCGGTGCGGGATGTCTAGCGGGTGGCCGCTGCGCGCTGAAGCGGTCCTGGCAGGAAAGTGTCTCGGGCTCCGCCGGCGAGCCTGGACGTTGGTATGGACCGGCGGTCTCTGAAGATCCGGGCAGCGCCCTGGAGCGCCCCGGACAGAGGAGTTTTCACCATGGGTGTGAAGTTGCAGTGCATGGTGCGCCGTCGGGCGCGGTTGATCGCGGCGGCATCGGCCAGCGTGCTGGCGGGTGCTCACGCGGCGGCGATGGCGGACGGGCCGAGCCTGCGGGGGCTTGGGGCCCTGGCGGGCGGCGCGGCGGAGAGCGTGGCGACGGGGGTGTCGGCCGATGGCAGGACCGTGGTGGGGTACAGCGCATCGTCGCAGGGCTACCAGGCGTTCCGGTGGACCGCCGGCGGGATGCAGGGCCTGGGGAGCCTGGGGTGGGGGATTGCCAGCTATGCGAGCGCCGTGTCGGCGGACGGGTCGGTGGTCGTGGGCCGATGCACGGCGGGGTCGGGCTACGAGGAGGGGTTCCGCTGGACGGCGTCGGGAGGCATGGTCGGGATGGGGCATCTGCCGGGGACGAACGGGCGGAGCGTGGCGCGGGCGGTATCGGCCGACGGGCAGACGATCGTCGGGACGAGTTCGTCGAGCAACGGCCCGCAGGCGTTCCGCTGGACGGCGGCGACGGGGATGCAGGCCCTGGGGGGGCTGGCGGGGCCGCCGTATTCGAGCGGGGCGTGGGGGGTGTCGGGGAACGGGCTGGTGATCGTGGGCAAGAGCGTGTCGGCGCCGGAGAGCCGCCCGATGCGCTGGCGGGCGGGCGTGGGCATGCAGGGCCTGGGCGGGTCCACAAATCTGGGTCCGGACGGGGCGGCCGGCGCGTCGGTCGACGGCTCGGTGATCGTGGGCGGGTGCATGACCAGCAGCGGCTTCCAGGCGTTCCGCTGGACGGAATCGGGGGGGATGGTGCGGCTGGGGGACCTGTCCTACGGGGTGCTGCAGAGCGTGGCGACCGGGGTGAGCGCCGACGGGTCGGTGGTGGTGGGGACGGGGTACACGACGGAGGGGAGCGCCGCGTTCATCTGGGACAGCGTCAACGGGATGCAGGACCTGCTGGGCATCCTCTACGACCGGGGTGCAACGGGACTGGAGGGTTGGGACCTGACGACGGCCACGGGGGTGTCCGCGGACGGGCACACCGTGGTCGGGACGGGCATCGCGCCGTCGGGGCGCAAGGAAGCGTGGATCGCGGTGCTGGGCGGGGGCTGCCCGGCGGATTGGAATGGCGACGGCGTGGTGAACAGCCTGGACCTGTTCGCGTTCCTGTCGGCGTTCCAGGCCGGCCAGGCGGACTTCAACCACTCGGGGCACACGGACAGCCAGGACTTCTTCGAGTTCATGGCGGCGTTCCAGGCGGGGTGCCCGTGAACGTGAAGTAAGCCGGAAGCGATTATGCTGTGGCGATGAAGCCGGATCGGCCGTGCGGTGTACGGATGAGGCGACGGATCGGCGTCGCGGCGTCGGCGTGGCTGGTGGGCGTTGCGATCGGGGCGCCGGCGCTACGGGCGATGGAGCGGCGTGCCATCGCCGAGCCGCCGGCGAAGGGCGCGCCGACGGTGTACACGCGTGGCGTCGTGGCCGCGGACGAAGAGACGGCGTCGCGGGCGGGGGCGGAGATGCTCCGGCGTGGCGGCAACGCGGTGGACGCGGCGGTGGCGGCGTCGCTGACCCTGTCGGTGGTGCGCCCGTTCGCGTGCGGGATCGGGGGCGGCGGGTTCATGGTGGTCGACCTGCCGGCGGTGGGGCCCAAGCACGTGGCGGTGCGGGTGGCGATCAACTACCGCGAGACGGCGCCGGGGGCGGTGGGGCCGGACTACTACGAGAAACAGGAGGATGCGCTGGCGAGCACGCGCGGGGCCGCGGCGGTTGGGGTGCCGGGGACGGTGGCGGGACTGATGTGGGCTCTGGAAAAGTACGGTACGCTGGACCGGGCGGCGGTGTGCGGGCCGGCGATCCGAGCGGCGCACGAGGGGTTCGCGGCGGACGCGAACTACGCGAGCAACGCACGGGACGCGGCCAAGGATTTCGAGACGCACCCGGAGTGGAAGACGCGGTTCGCGTTCGTGTGGGAGACCTTGCTGGAGCGCGGCCAGGTCAAAGCGGGGGACCGGATCGCCAATGAGGGGCAGGCCAGGGCGCTGGAGCGGATCCGCGACGAGGGGGCCGCGGGGTTCTACGGCGGCGAGGTGGCGCAGGCGATCGTCGAGTCGTCGGCGCGGGACGGCGGGGTTCTGACGGGCGCGGACCTGGCGGGATACCGCGTGCAGGAGGTCGAGCCGCTGGAGTTCACGTTCGCGGGGCGGAGGTTCCTGACGATGCCGCCGCCGTCGAGCGGCGGGGTGGCGATGGGCGAGGCGCTGGGGATCCTGGAGCGGCGCGACCTGGCGGGGATGGTCAAGCAGGAGCGCTGGGCGGAGTACACGCACGCGCTGGTGGAGGCGTTCAAGCACGCGTTCGCCGACCGGGCGGAATGGCTGGGGGATCCGGCGTTCGTGCCGGGCGGCGTGCCGGTGGAGCGGCTGCTGTCGGACGAGTACCTCAAGGCGCGGGCGGAGCGGGTCCAGGTCCGCCAGACACACGGGCCGGAGTGGTACGGCACGCGCGACGAGGCGGGGCAGCCGAAGGACGACGGAGGGACGAGCCACCTGTGCGCGGTGGACAAGTGGGGCGGGGCGGTGGCGTGCACGGAGACGATCAACCTGGAGTTCGGCTCGATGGTGGCCGTCGAGGGGTACGGATTCTGCCTCAACGACGAGATGGACGACTTCACGACGAGGCGCGGCCAGGCCAACGCATTCGGGCTCAAGCAGTCGGACAAGAACCTGCCCGCGCCGGGGAAGCGGCCGCTGAGCAGCATGAGCCCGACGATCGTGCTCGATGCGAAGGGGAACGTGGAGGCGGTGGCGGGTGGGGCCGGCGGGCCGCGGATCATCACGGCGACGACGCAGGTGCTGCTGGACGTGCTGGTGCTGGGGCAGGGGGCGGAGGAGGCGGTGGGGCGTTCGCGGCTGCATCACCAGTGGGAGCCGAACGTGCTGGAGTTCGAGAAGGGGTACGACCAGCGGTGGCAAGGGCTGGCCGTGCCGATGTGGATGCGCAAGTTCCGTCACGAGGTGAAGGAGAAGGAGCGCGGGGGTGCGGTCGTGCAGCTGATTGTGCGGGCGAAGGGCGGCAAGGGCTGGGAGGCGGCGTGCGACCCGAGGAAGGGTGGGAAGGCGGCGGGGGAGTAGGGGCGTCACTCGGGCGCGATGAGGACGACATCCTCGGGGGCGATGGCGGCTTCGACGAGCGGCGACGAACCATCGGCGCTCGGCGGCGCGGCGGCCGAAGGGGCAGGGTTGAGGATGGCGACCTTGGCGCGAGTGGGGCCGGGGAGTTCGAGGATGTGCTGGGCGAGTTCGCCGAGGTAGGTGGTCTCGACGATGCGGGCACGGAGGCGGTTCACGCCGGGGGCGGCGGTGGCGGGGGTGGGGGGAGTGGGGGGGGTGAGACGGATCGCTTCGGGGCGGATCGAGCAGAGGATGTGAGCGCCGGGGACGAGAGACGGCGCGGCGGCGCCGTTGGGCGATGGGACGTAGGTGGAGAGAAGTCGGCCGGCCGGCGTCTCGATCACTGTTTGGGCGCCGGAGGCGCGGTGCTCGACGATGCGGCCCTCGATGAAGTTCGTTTCGCCGAGGAACTCGGCGACAAAGCGGCTGGCGGGACGGCGGTAGAGGTCGGCGGGGGCGCCGATCTGCACGACGCGCCCGCGGGACATGATGGCCACGCGGTCGGCCATGCTC